>JALVOR010000300.1 GCA_027026295.1 Anaerolineales bacterium
GCCCCCCTGCCGGTTAAACGCGCCGTGTGTGCCTGCGATGAAGGCGTACCCAGATAAAGCAGGAGGTTGCTTCGGGCGCTGCGCGCCCTCGCAACGACACGCAACCGCGGGGCCTCGCACTCCGTTCCCATGTCATTGCGAGCCGCCCCTCGCTGCGCTCGGCGCAGGCTTCGGAGGATCGCCCGCGTGTCATTGCGAGCCGCCGAAGGCGGCGAAGCAATCCCCTGCTCGGATAGCAAGGTGGGCTTCCCTCCCCAGTGTGGAGATGGCTTCGGCCCCTGCGGGGCCTCGCCATGACACGGCTTGCTTGTTTTGTCATGGCGAGCCGCCCCTCGCTGCGCTACGGCGCTACCCTCCCTTATGGTATGATATATGTAACACTGTTTGCAGGAAGGAGGGCTGACGTGCGTTGCCGGGAGGGGGGATGCCTTGTTGAAATTGTCGTGGTTTTGGCATGGGATGAGGAGGGCGGCATGAGCGCAAGAGGTTGGAAGCAGGCGGTGTGGGGAATATTGCTTTTGGTTTTACTGGTGGTGGTTGCGTGCAATGTTCCCGCGGCCCCTGCAGGGGCAGGGCCGGCAGAATCCGTTGCCGCCCCGACGCCTGAGGCGGCCTCGGGAGGCGTTCCCGCGGCAACCGAGGCGCAGGGGGCGTCGGAATCCCCCACCGCGCCGTCGGTAGCCCCAACGCCTACCGTTGAGCATCGAACCCATCCGGGCGACCCGACTTCGCGCGGCTACTGGGTGGGCGACCCCATCTGCGGTTTGAGCGCCCAGCAGGGCGTGCCCAATCAGCCACCGGGGGGCGACCAGTATCACTGGAATCTTTACGAACGTCCCTTCAACGCGCAGAAACAGGATGTCTATTTCCCCGAACTGGATATCACCTACGCCGAAGTGGCAACCGACCGCCATGGCTGGCTGTATGTGACCATCAAACTTTATGACGACCCTCTGGATGCCAAAAAACCGCTGCCTTCGTATGGCTGGGAAATCGACACGGATATTGACGGTCGGGGCGAGGTGCTGGTGTGGGCACAAGGGCCGTTTTCCCAGGATTGGTCAACCGACGGTGTGGTGGTTTACCGTGACCCGAACAACGACGTTGGCGAGGCGCGGGCCTGCCGTGACGACCCGCCGCAAGACGGCAACAGTTACGACGCGGTGGCCTTCGATAGCGGTCAGGGCGACGACCCCGATACTGCTTGGGTGCGGCTGCGCACCGTGGATGGGGTTCCTGTGGTGCAACTGGCGCTCAAATATGCGTTTATCGATAACGCCCCGAAGTTCATGTGGTGGGCCTGGGCTGACCGCGGGGTGAACATGCCGCAATGGATGGATTACCATGACCATTTCACCCTCGAGGAAGCGGGTGAGCCGTACAAGGGCAGGGCGACCTACCCCATCAAGGCGATTGCCGAGGTAGACAATACCTGCCATTGGGTTTTTGGCTTTTCCCCCACGGGCGAAGAGCCGTGCCTCTGCGCCGGTTCGGTGACCCAGACGCCAACGCCCGAATCTCCGCCGGCGAGCGCCACAGTGACGGGGCATCTGTTCAAAGACCGCAACGGCAACCATGTTTACGATGCCGGTGAGGGACTGTCGGGGTTTTCTGTGATAGCCCACGAAAATACCTGTGGCGGCGCGGTGGCTACAACTGCCGTGACGGGAGATGATGGCTTTTATTCCATGGTGTTGCCGGAAGGCGCGTATTGCCTCAAACCGGGCACGGCTGTAACGTGGATTCCCGCTCAACGCACGGTGACCATTACCAATGGCAGCACGATAGGAGGACAGGATTTCAGATATCCTGCGCCGTGAGAGCGTGTGTTGTTTGGCGCGTTGCGCCCCGCCGTGATGTTTTGCGGCGGGGCGAACTTTTCCCGCCCTTGACATTTGCCCGCAAAGGGAGTATATTCGTAATATCGAATAAGGAGCGCGAGATGTTCCTCGAAGACGATTTGAAGGCCGCCCGCGCGGCGGAAATTGCCCACGCTTTGGCCCATCCTGCCCGGCTGCAAATTTTGGAAAGCCTGGCAGCGGGCGGGGTGTATGTCATGGATTTGACGCGCACCCTGGGGCGGCGGCAGGCCAACATTTCCCAGCATCTTGCCGTGCTGCGGGAAGCCGGCCTGGTGCGCGCGGAGCGCGAGGGTATGGCGGTGCGCTACACCCTGCGCCGCGAGGCGGTGGGGCAGTTGCTCGCCCTGCTGGATTCCTTAGCCGCAGACCTGCCGCTGCGTGCAGTGGGGCGCCGCCGCCGTTGCCGCGGCCGCCGGGGGCGCCGGTAGGTGCTCTTTTTTTGCGCGACCTTATTCGCAAACCCTTATATTGCCCTGGAGGTGAAAGCATGAACGGACGACATTTTGGCAAAGGTGGACGCCGCGGCGGCTTTGGCCGCGGGCGCGGCGCTTACGGCCCGGGCTATGCTCGCGGCGGCTGGCGGGCCGATTTTGCCCCTGCGGCGTGGGAAGCCGAAGCGTGGGGCGGCCCGCCCCTGTGGGCGCGCCGTTGGGGCATTGACCTGCCTGCCGACGAGCGCAGGGCGTGGCTGCAGCGCGCCAAAGCCCACCTGCAAGAGCGCCTGGCCGAGATTGAAAACGAACTCAAGGCGCTGGAATCCGACGACGCCGAATAGGCTTTCGATATCAAAAAGCAAGCAGCCCTGCTACATGGCAGGGCTGTTGCTTTGTAACTGCTCAGCCTCGGCAGGAGGAACCGCAGATGCTGCAGAACAGCATCCACAGATTTCATAGATTAGCACAGATTGGCGTTGATTAGGCGAAAAACACTGAAGACAACGCCTGCTTCGTTGTCATTGCGAGCGAAGCGAAGCAATCTCCGCTGAGGCCGTGCGGGGGATTGCCACGCCGCCTTCGGCGGCTCGCAATGACAACTGCTCAGGTTCAGGCTAAGCGGTTACGTTGCTTTGTAAACTCCAGAGAGAAACCGTAACTGTTCAGGCCGTTCCCAGGACAAACGCAAAATTTGCCGATTCTTGGCGCCCTTGGCGTCCTAAAAATCCGCGCCCATCCGTGATTATCTGCGTTCATCCGCGGGCCGCCTTATCGAGGCTGAACGGTTACGCTTTTTCGGCATTGGGGCAAGGCGGGCGTCAGCCCACTTTCGTGGAAGGCTTCCTGATGGTGCTGTCGATGGCGCGGATGACCAGCACCACCTTGCCCTGGATTTCCAGCCGTGAAGGGTCGTCCACCACGATGGGTTCCATGGTGGGGTTGGCAGGCTTGAGGATGACCCGCTGCAACTGGCCGTCCTTGAATTCGGGCTGAAAGCGCTTGAGGGTGCTTTCTTCGGTATCTTTGAACCACGCCGCCACCATTTCGCCGGGGGAAGCCTCTTTGGTTTCCTGCAGCACCACGATGTCGCCATCGC
>JALVOR010000301.1 GCA_027026295.1 Anaerolineales bacterium
CCGCCACTGCTGCTGCTCGGCTGGCTGGTGAAAGTGGACGACGCTTCGTTGAGGGTATGAATCAAATTGTCTGCCATGTCGGAAAACGAAGTGAACGCGCCCGACGCCATCTGGTCAAGGGAAGGCGCGCCGCCCTGTGCGGGCGCAGCCATGTGCCCACCTCGCGCCCTTCCCACGGGCATACCAGGCGTCCGATACCAGTACCAGGACGGCATCGGCATATTGGAAACCCGCTCGAATTTCCGCACCCACGTTTTGGAAATACCAAACGCCGTGGCATAGGGCAAATACTTTTCAAACAGATCTCGGGCTTGTTCCAAAGAAGTATGCCGCTCCAGCGTTTCCAGATATCGCTTGAACGCCTGCCATTTGGCGGCTTCCACCGCGCCTTTTCTGGTTTTGCGAGGCATGGCATTGGCAAGCGGAAGCAGCACCAGAAGCAGCAAACCGCTCAACACCAAAGCCCCCATAGCAGCACTGTGCGCGCCCATCCACGAAGCAGGGAAATAAAGCAATGCCAACACACCATCGACCAAAATGCTGAAGAAAACATAACGCTGGCGCGTGCGGTCGGGGCGGGTGGGGAACAGTTTCGCCGCCACCACAGCCTCATACAGTTTTTCCTTGATGTGCGGAATATGGGTGTAAAAATTGTTCTTCAAACTTTCCAGCGAGACCCGCTCGCCGGGCGTCGCCACCGAACCGAAAATGCCCTTCAGCAATTCCCGCTCGAAAGGCAGCGGATGCTCAGGCCATTGCTGCGCCACGAAATAGGTTTCTTCTTTCGTGCCAATGAACGCCGGCACCCTTTCCACCTCAATGCGCAGGAAACCGCGCCGCGCGAGGTCGAGCAGCGTGCCCATCACGTCGTCCATATCCGCCCGCTCGTCGATGAGCGTGCCAACCAGCCCGGCAGGCAACTTGCTGGGCGGCGCAGGCAGCACCTTCGGTATCGCACCAATTTCCGGGTCGCGGCCGCGCGTATACCACAAGCCGAACGCTCCTCCGGCAATCGCGAGGGTGCTCAGAAGCACAATCACCCACCACCCCAATGTAATCCACGGCTGCAGTTCCATCTGCCGCTGCCAGGGCGGCGGCGAGGCCGCCACAAACCCGTGGGGCCACTGCACCCGGATTTCCCACTCGGTGCCGCCGGGGAAGGGGCCGCCCTGAAAACGCACGGTGCCCCTGTTGAGCATTTGTGCGCCGGGGCCTTCTTCCGCGTTCCGGTAAGTTGCTGTCACCACATCGCTGGGGTTGAACTCACCGGGCAAATGCACCGTCACAGTGGCATATTCAATCGGGTAGGAACGGTCGGATTCGATGAACTTCCAGAAGAACTGGTCGCCTGCATCGTCAATCCACAGCGCCTGCTTGAGGGTATAACTCAGCGTAAAAGTATGGGTTTCGTTACTAACTTGAGGGAAATACCACGTAATCCGCCGGGCGCCATTACCCGACGAGAGTGTAAAGGTATAAGGTTGGGAAGAACCACCTTGCACATACTGCCTGCCGCCCTCCGCCACGCCCCAATCGGTGATGTTTTCCACATGGTTGAGAGGAATCTCCCGGAATGCATAGTGAAAAGTTCCCCCGATGAACTGTACTTCCCAGGTCTCGACCACGCGCACATCGCCGTTGGGTAAAATCGTAATGTCGCCGTCCCGGCGCAGCACGTCCACACTCTTGGCGTGGGAAGCCGCCCAAGCACGCCGCTGCCCACCAGCGCCGACAATTGCTGCCAGCGCCATCAGCGCCATTAACGGCAAAAGCGTTTTTCTCAGAATGGTACGCATACATCACTCCTCAGGTGAGCACGCACCTTCTCGTGCAGGTGGAAACCACCAGCCTGTCAAACATTCCACGACAGGCAAACCACAACCGTTCTCATCATATCACAAAAAGCAACGGCGGGGTGCTGCGAACCCCGCCATTTCGTATGCTTCAGCAGTAACTGCTCAACCTTGGGAGAACAGGCCACACATGCCACGGAACACAGAAAAGCACAAAGCGTCACGCAAAAAGAGCGCAAAGTAAATTTCTGTGCTTTCGGTGGCATCCTGTGGCTTCTGTGTTTCAGCATTGCGCTTCCAGCGCCTTGACCTTGTCCCGACGCCGCGCGTGCCGCGCCGAGCCGCCGGGTTGGGAGCGCAAGAAGGCGAGCACGATTTCGCGCGCCAACTCGCTGCCGATGATGCGCCCGCCCATGCACAGCACGTTCATCCCGTCGTGCTCCACGCCCTGATGCGCGGAGTAGGTGTCGTGGCACACCGAGGCGTAGATGCCGCGCATTTTGTTCGCCGCCATGCTCATTCCCACGCCGCTGCCGCAGATGAGGATGCCGCGCTCGGCTTCGCCGCGCTGGATGGCGTGCCCCACCTTCTCGGCATAGTCGGGGAAGTCCACCGAAGCGAGGCTGTCGGTGCCGAAATCCAGCACCTCGTGCCCCGCGTCGCGAATCGCTTGCAACACCGCTTCTTTGAGCGGATACCCGCCGTGGTCACAGCCAACTGCTATCTTCATGGTTTACCTCATGAAAAGGATCCACAGATTTCACAGATTGGCACAGAGGAGAAGATTGGCGATTGGCGATTTAGGATTTGCGGTATCGCCTGAAATCGGTGAAAATCTGTGTCAATCTGTGGACAAAATCTATCCACAGATTTCACGGATTAGCACAGAAAATGCTCTGACTTGTCCGTGCTCATCTTACTTTCGCTTCAATCGGTGAAAATCTGTGTCAATCTGTGGATAACACTTCCTTCGCCTTCGCAATCACGTGCTCCACCGTGAACCCGAATTTCTCCATCGCCACCTTGCCAGGGGCGGAGGCGCCGAAGCGTTCCATGGAAATCACCGCGCCGCGATCGCCGACCCAGCGCGCCCAACCGAGCCGCACACCGGCTTCCACCGCCACACGCGCTTTCACCGCGGGCGGCAGTACGCTTTCCCGGTAGGCTTCGTCCTGCTCCAAAAACAGTTCCCAACTGGGGAAGGAGACCACCCGCACGCCGATGCCCTCCGCGGCCAACTGCTCCGCGGCCGTGACCACCAGCCCCACCTCGGAACCGGAAGCCATCAGGATGACCTGCGGCTCGCCGAAATCGGCCAGCACGTAAGCCCCGCGGCGCAACCCTTCCGCCGAGGCGAAGCGGGTGCGGTCAAGGGTGGGCATGGCCTGACGGCTGAGGATGAGCGCCACGGGCGCGTCCTTGCGCCGGACGGCGACCTTCCAGGCTTCCACGGTTTCGTTGGCGTCGCCCGGGCGGATGACGATGAGGTTGGGCATGGCGCGCAGCGAGGCCAAATGCTCCACCGGCTGGTGGGTCGGGCCGTCTTCGCCCACGCCGCCGGTCGCCTGCGCGCACCTCCACAC
>JALVOR010000302.1 GCA_027026295.1 Anaerolineales bacterium
ACGATGACCCGCGTGACGCGTTCCGCCTGCAGCCCGGCAGCAATGCTATAGGCAATCAGCGGGTGCCCGGCAAAGGGCTTGATGTTCTTGCGCGGGATGGATTTGGAGCCGCCCCGCGCCGGAATGATGGCAAGGACTTCCATAGGTCAACGCGCCTGTAAAAGTTGGATGAGCCACTGCCAGCCGAAAACGCCATAAGGCGGCAGGGCGTAGGGCGGCACATACCACCCCAAGGCATAAACGGCCACGAACAGCCAGGTGCGCCACGAAAGCCGCCGGGGGGAAGGCGGCGATTGCGGGCGGGCAAAGGCGAGGGCGTAAAAAAAGGCGCTCACGCCATGCATGAATAACATTCTACCCCAGTCCAGCATAATTGGCAGCGCCGCGAGGGAAACCAGCCCGGCGACCGCCGCGAGGACCAGGGTGCCCCGCGGGATGTCGAAGCGCAAGTGCCGCAGCGGGAAGTACGCCACGGCCATCAGCGCGGCCACCAGGGCATATTTCCACAGATAGCCCTGCGTCAGCACCGCCCAAAGCACATAGCGCGCCGACTGCAGCAGGGTGGTGTTCAGCCAGCCAAACGCGCCCGCCTCGGGCAGAGGATACCCGGCGGCGGCCACAGCCTGCTGCATGGCTTGCAGGGCTTCCGGCGTAGCGTGGGCAAAGGCCACGGCGAAGGCAAAGGCCGCCAGGTTCAGCACCACGCCTGCTGCCAGCAGGCAATCGGCGGCGTCGCAGCGGCGGGGGCGTTCCACGGCAAAGTAAAGGCCAAGGACATAGGGGAGGAAAAAGAGCAACAGTTCGTGGGAAAGCACCAGCAGGGGAAAACCCAGCACCAACACCGCCAGCCCTAACCGCTTGCGGCGGGCTTCCCGCGGCTGGCGCAGCAGCCACGCCGCCGCGCCCAGCACCACGAAATACAAAACTTCCTTGCGGTAGCCGCCGCCGTGCAGTTGGAAGGTGAAGATGAAGGGCGAGAAAACGAGCAGCACGAAGGGGCGGGCGTCTTCCTGCTGCCGCAGCAGGGCATAGGCAAAGGCAAAGAAAGCGCCATACGCCGCCACTTCCAGCAGCCACACCCACAGGCCGGGGTTAACGTGGGTCAACGCTGCCCAGCGGAGCAGCGCCTCGCCGCACAACGCCCGCCGCACCCAGCCGCCGCGGGCATTGATGAGCCAGTCACCCATGGCAAAAGCATGGTGGGCGTGGTAATAAGCGTAACCCTTGACGGCAGTCAGCACCCACACCGCGGCGAGATAAACACCCACGCCACTCAAAAACAGGCTATACGAAGCCCGCGGCGGCTCACCATGCCGTCCAGCCACCATCCACCACCAGGTTGGCGCCGGTCATGTAAGAGGAAGCATCGGAAGCCAGGAAGAGCAGCGCCCCGTTCATTTCCTCTTTGTCGGCCATGCGCCCTAACACCGCACGGGCGCTGTAAGCCCGCACGAAGTCCTCGTCCTGGCCGTTGTAAACGCCGCCGGGCGTGAGGGCGTTGACGCGAATTTCGGTGCCCGCGTAATAAGTAGCAAGGTAGCGGGTAAAGCCCAGCACCGCGGCCTTGGTGACGGTGTAATACACTGGCTTGAACTGCGGCGGCTGGCCGGGCTTCTGGTAGATGCGCTGGTCGGGGCCCACCAGCCCGTAGGTGGAGCAAATGTTGATGATGCTGCCCTTCCCCTGCTGGCTCATCACCCGCGCCACGGCCTGCGTTACGATGAACATGCCCGTCATGTTGACGTCCAACGCCCGCCGCCAGGTTTCCAGGGGGAAGTCTTCGAAAGCGGAAGACGACCGCACCGCGCCCTCGGCGCTGACCTTGGGGTCGAGGGCGGCGCTGTTGACCAAGACATCCAGCCGCCCCCAGCGGGTGCGGATGTCGTCCACGGCGGCGCGCACGGCGGCGGGGTCGGTGATGTCCACCGCGTAGGGGTGCGCCGTGCCGCCGCTTTCCCGAATGGCCGTGGCGACACGCCCGGCGCCTTCGGCGGCCAAATCGACCACGGCCACGGCAGCGCCTGCCGAAGCCAGCGTGCGGCAAAACTGCTCACCGAGCAACCCAGCCCCGCCCGTCACCAGCGCCACGCGGCCTTCCAGAGAAAACTTTTCGCAGAAATCAGGGTGTGCCATCGCTCACCTCGCTTGTGTTTCGGGGATAAACCGGCAGAGAAACACCCACCGATTTCACAGATTAGCACAGATTGGGTGAAAAACGCCAAAAAGCACAACATCCTGGGCGGCCTTGGCGACCTAAAATCCGCGCCCATCCGTGATTACCCGCGTTCATCCGCGGGCTGTTTCCCAAAGGCTAAACAGTTACGGCTTCTTTTCCACCGACCGGCGTCTATGATACCACGCGCCCAAAAGCAAAACGCCCCTTGCGGGGCGTCATGTTGCAGAGGCGACGGCGGGATTCGAACCCGCGAATAAGGGCTTTGCAGGCCCCTGCCTTCCCACTTGGCCACGTCGCCAAAAAATTCGGGCTGAAGGCAAACGGCTGTGTGCCAGCCACCTGCCCTCAGCCCTTTGCCTGCGGTGAATCTGGAGCGGGCGATGGGACTCGAACCCACGACCTTCTCCTTGGCAAGGAGGCGTTCTACCAACTGAACTACGCCCGCTTATGAGTGCCGAAGGCCGGAATCGAACCGGCGACACGCGGATTTTCAGTCCGCTGCTCTACCAACTGAGCTACCTCGGCGCCTGTTTCTTTCCTTTGCCTCAGCGCCCCCGAATTTTACCTACGCACCGAGGCATTGTCAAGGCTATAACGAAAGATGTTTCCCGAATTTCTTGATGATTGCTTTCTTGGATTTGTAACCTGTCATGCGTGCCACAATTTTACCACCTTTGAACAGCGCCAGGGTAGGCACGCCCATGATACGCCACTGCACCAGCAAATCGGGGGTCTTGTCGGCATCCATCTGGAAAACCTTCGCTTTCCCTTGCCATTCTTCAGCCAATTCGGCAACCAACGGGTCGAGCATTTTGCACGGCGCGCACCATTCTGCTGTGACGTCAATCAACACCGGTAAATCGCTTTGCAGCACTTCGGCTTCGAACCGTTCCGTGGTCATTTCGGGCAATTCAGCAGCCACA
Organism: Anaerolineales bacterium; assembly: GCA_027026295.1. Taxonomy (GTDB): domain Bacteria; phylum Chloroflexota; class Anaerolineae; order Anaerolineales; family DRMV01; genus DRMV01. Next base: position 3,100 of record JALVOR010000302.1, read on the forward strand.
CAGCACCTCCACACACAAATTCGCGAGGCGATTGTACCGAAGAAACCGACAAAGGGCAAGGCACTTTTTTGTCAAAATCCCAGTTTTAAGGTATACTTGTACACAGTAGCGATTCGCCGGTGCGCCAAAATGAGGAGGATTTGATGGGCACCCTTCAACCAACAACGAGACCTTCCAGAAAACCACCTTTTTGGTGGTATCTGGCAGGTACCATCATCGTAGGGCTTCTTATGGCTTGCGGCAATGTGCCCAATGCCAACACCCTGCCAC
>JALVOR010000303.1 GCA_027026295.1 Anaerolineales bacterium
CCATGATGTTCTGTCAGACGATTTGCCACCGCAGTTTTTGGCCGTCGAGGGCTGCCAGCACTTCGGTGGCGATGTCGGTAGCGACGCGGTTCTGGGCTTCTTTGGTCTGCGCGCCAATGTGGGGGGTTGCCACCACCCGCGGGTGGGAAACCAGCGGCGACGCGCCCGGCGGTTCGGTAGCGAAGACATCCAGCCCTGCGCCGCCAACCTGCCCGCTTTCCAGGGCTTCGTGGAGGGCATCTTCGTCAATCACGCCGCCGCGGGCCGCGCAGATAATTATCACGCCGGGCTTCATTTGGGCGAAGGCTTCGGCGTTGACCATGCCGCGGGTTTGGGGCGTGAGGGGCACGTGCAGGGTGATCACGTCGGCCTGGGCATACAGTTCGGGCAGGGTTGCCACGGGCTGCGCGCCGCGACGGCTGATTTCCTCGGCGGGGATCAGGGGGTCGTAGCCGATGATTTCCATGCCGAGGGCTTTTGCCAACGCGCCCACCCGGCTGCCGATGCGCCCCATGCCGACCACGCCCAGGGTTTTGCCGTGCAGTTCGGTGCCGGTGAGTTGCTTTTTCAGCCATTCGCCGCGTTTCATGCTGGCATCGGCTTCGGTCAGGCGGCGGGCGAGGGCGAACATCATGCCGATGGCAAGTTCTGCCACCGCATTGGTGGAAGCCTGCGGGGCGTTGACCACCTTGATGCCGCGGGCTTTGGCGGCTTCCAGGTCGATGTTGTCTACGCCCACGCCGGCGCGGCCAACCACCTTGAGGCGCGGCTTGCCGGCTTCCAGCACCTCGGCGGTGATCTTGGTGCGGCTGCGCACGATGACGGCGTCGTAATTGCCGATGACGGCCAGCAGTTCCGCAGCGGAAATGCCGTTGCGGTCGTCTACCTCGGCCTCCCGGCTCAAAATGGTTTGTCCGGCGGGTTTCAGACCGTCGGTGATGAGAATCTTCCAGGGCGTCATAGCATCTCCACGGGGGTTGAGAGGTGTTAGAATAGAGGCTATGCATATTGTACCCCATTCCGTGTGTTGACGTAGCGAGGTGAGCATGAAGGTTTCGGTAGCAGACAAGGTGATACTCATTACGGGCGGTTCCAGCGGCATCGGGCTGGCGTTGGCAAAGCGAGTTGCAGCGGAAGGCGCCCGGGTGGCGCTGGTGGCGCGGCGGGTGGAGCCGCTCGAAACCGCGTTGGCATCGCTGCCGGGCGAAGGTCACCGCGTTTACCCCTGTGACGTGGCGGATGTGGATGCCGTGACAGAGATGGCAGAAAAGGTGCAGGCTGAGATGGGCGTGCCCGATTGGGTGGTGAACTCGGCGGGCATTACCCGCCCCGGTTATTTCTGGGAACTGCCTGTGGAAGTGTTCCACGATATGATGCGGGTGAACTACTTTGGCACGGTGCATGTCAGCAAGGCTTTTGTGCCTGCGATGATGGCACGCGGCAGCGGGCATCTTCTCAATGTGTCGTCGGTGGCCGGTTATCTGGGAGTGTTTGGCTACTCGGCTTACGGCCCCAGTAAATACGCGGTGTGGGGATTTTCCGATGTGCTGCGCGCGGAATTGAAGCCATACGGCATCAAGGTGCATGTGGTCTTCCCGCCTGACACCGACACGCCCCAATTGCACTACGAAATGCCGCTCAAGCCGCCGGAAACCCGCATTCTGGCGGAAACCGGCGGGTTGCTTTCCGCCGAGCAGGTGGCCGAGGAAATCCTGCGGAGTGTGCGGCGCGGCAAGTATGTGATTTTGCCCGGTGCCGACCCCAAGTGGATGTGGAAGGCTTCCCACCTGCTGGGGTGCGGCACATACAAGGTGATGGACTTCCTTCTGTGGCGAGCGCGGCGCAAAATAGCACGCGAGCAGAAGCAAAAGAAGGAGGTGTAACCGCCGATGATGCCGACGCTTTCCCCGTGGTGGGCGGCTGTGCTTATTTTTACCATGCGGCTGGCAGGGATCACCCTCGACACCTTGCGCACGCTGCTGGTGATGCGCGGCCACAAGGCCTGGGCGTGGGTGGTGGCCTTTGTGCAGGCGCTGCTGTTCGTGGTGGCGCTCACGTGGGTGGTTTCCGGCCTGACGCACCCGCTGGTGATTGCCGGTTATGCGCTTGGCTACGCCACCGGCGGCGTGGCGGGCATTCAACTGGAACGCCGCCTGGCATTGGGGCATGTGCATATTCGCATCATCAGCCCGCGGCGCGGCCCCGCGATTGCCAAAGCGCTGCGGGAAGCCGGTTTTGCCTTCACTGAAGTGCCTGCCAAAGGGCGCGACGGCACGGTAGATTTGATCAATTTGGGCGTGGTGCAGCGGCAGGTGCCGCAGGCGCTGGAAATCATCGCAGCCGCCGACCCCGACGCGTTCATCACCACTGAGGTGGTGCGACCGATGCGGCGGGGCGTGTGGCGAGCAAGCATTGGAGGCCGGGCATGACATGGCAGCCGTTGACCTGGGCAGCGTTGCTTTCGGCGCTGATTATCTTTGGCCTGCGCGTGGTGGATGTTTCCCTTGCCACGGTGCGGGTACTGGCGATTATTCGCGGCCAGCGACTGATGGCGTGGGCCTTGGGCTTCTTTCAGGCTTTGGTGTTTGTGGTTGCCATCCGCCAGATTTTCGCCAACCTGGATAACATCTGGAACATAGTGGGTTATGCCGCCGGTTTTGCTACCGGCACGGTGGTGGGCATGTGGCTGGAGGAAAAACTGGCGATGGGCTACACCCACATGCGGGTCATCAGCCCGGGGCGCGGCGAAGTGCTTGCCGGGCGCCTGCGGGAAGCCGGCTATGCCGTGACCGAGGTGGCCGGGCGGGGGCGGAACGGTACGGTCAACATTCTCAACCTGACGGTGCCCCGCAAGCAGGTGCCCGATGTCCGCCGTATTGTGATTGATTTCGACCCCAAAGCCTTCATCACCATGGAAGACGTTCGCCCTGTGCGGCGGGGGTATTTTGGATAAAAGGTCATTGTTCAGCCGCAAGGGAACAGGTGCCAAGAAAGCAATGCAAAGGCCGCAAAGAACGCAAAGAGCGTTTCTGTTATGCAGGCAGAAAAACATAGAAGACACGGAGAAGGCACAGAAAACACAAAGTTCGCTTTGCATTGCGCGCATTTGTTGGTGTGTCCTGCCTCCCCTGGGCTGGGCGGGATTGGCATCCTGCCCTATCTGGCCAGCCTGGCGCTCTCAAATCCGCGGCTATCCGTAATTATCCGTGTTCATCCGTGGTCTATTTTCCCAAGATTGAACAGTTACACCGGAACACTGAAACACCAGAACACCAGCACACTTCTCCCCCATGTTCACTTATCTTTCCCACGCATCCCCCTTGCACCGCCTGAACCCCGCCGCAAAACTGGTGGGGAT
>JALVOR010000304.1 GCA_027026295.1 Anaerolineales bacterium
GGGTGGATTTGTGCATCCCGCAGGGCGATTTCGTGGCGCTGATGGGCGCCAACGGGGCGGGAAAATCCACCTTGGCGCTGCACATGGCAGGGCTGCTGCCGCCGCCCCGGGCGGGCGAAGTGTATCTGTTCGGCAGGCCGCTGGTGTCCCTTTCGCCGCGAGATCAGGCCGATTTGGTAGGCTTTGTTTTCCAGAACCCGGAGCACCAGTTCGTCACCGACCGGGTGTGGGACGAGTTGGCATACAGCCTGCGGGTGCGGGAATGGCCTGAGGAGGCGATTCGCTCGCGGGTGGAGCACCTGTTAGCCGCTTTCCGCCTCACCGCTCACGCCGAGCGCAATCCTTTCACCCTCAGTCAGGGGCAAAAGCGCCGCCTGAGCGTGGGCACCATGCTGGCTGCCGGGCAGCGGCTGCTGATTCTGGACGAGCCGACCTTTGGGCAAGACCGCAACACGGCCTATGCCCTGATGGAACGCCTGCGGGCGCTCAACCGCGCGGGCGTGACGATTGTGATGATTACCCATGATGAGCGCCTGGCGCGCGAATATGCCCGCCGCAGGGTGGTGCTTGCCGACGGGCGGGTGGTGGAGGATGGGGTGTTGAGGGGATGAAGGGATGCCCGGATGCCCGGATGCCCTGTGCCTGGATGCCCTGTGCCTTGTGGAATGTTTACGGAAACAACCGCCGCGCTTTCACCTCGGCCACGGCGTCGGGCTTGTAGCGATAGAGGCGGGCGGGGCGGCCTTCGCCGGTGCGGAAGGCGTCGAGGGGTTCGATAATGTCGGCTTTCAAAATGCGCCGCCGGAAGTTGCGTTTGTCCAGGCTTTCCCCCAAAATGATTTCGTAAACGCGCTGCAATTCGCTCAGCGTAAAGGTTTCCGGCAGCAGTTGGAAGCCCACCGCGGTGTATTCCAGTTTGTAGCGCAGGCGGCGCAGGGCATAGGCGATGATTTCGGCGTGATCGAAGGCGAGGTCGGGCAGGGCGTTGATGGGAAACCAGCGTGCTTGCGCGGCGTCGTCGCCGCCTTCGGCGCGCACGGGCGCGTCGGCGGGAATCAGCGCGAAGTAGGCCACGGTAATCACCCGCCCGCGCGGGTCGCGGTCGGGGGCGCCATAGGTGTAAAGTTGCTCCAGATAAGCGCCTTCCACGCCGGTTTCCTCGGCCAGTTCGCGGGCCGCGGCGGCTTCCAGGGGTTCTTCCATGCCCACGAAGCCGCCGGGCAGTGCCCATGCGCCGGCAAAAGGCGGCCTTTCCCGTTGCACGAGCAGCACTTGCAGTCGCCCTTCGCGCACGGTGAAGGCAATCACATCCACGGTTACAGCCGGACGGGGGTATTCGTAGCAGTAGGGCATGGTTTTGTCTCTCGTGTCGCTGTTCAACAGCATCCACCGATTTCACAGATTAGCACAGATTGACGCCGATGAGGCGAAAAGCGCTAAAAGGCACCGTTTTCTCTTGTGCTTGGCGCTCTTGGCGTTATCTTGGCGACCTTGGCGCCTCGCGTTACCGCTTGAGCCGCAGCCGCCGCAGCAGGCCATGTTTGAGGGGGTTGTAGCGCTTGACCATGACGACATTGACCTCGGCCTGCTGTGCAATGCGCTGGGGGATGGTGCCGAAAACGGCCTGCTCCAAAAAGCCTTCTTCCGAAGCGCCGATGACGATTTGCTCGAATTGGCGCTCTTTCGCATAGGCAAGAACATCTTGCACCACATCCTCGCCCGAGATGATGCGCAATTCCACCGGAAAGTCGGTGATGACCGAGATTTGTTCCATCAGGGTGCGCTGACGTTCCTCGGTGGTTTTCAGGTCGCCCTCGCGTGGCATCAGGTGCAGTGCAACGACCTGTGGCGGCGGGTCGCCTTCTTTGGTGGCTTTTTCGGCAGTGTAAACGGCCTGCGCTACGGCGATTTCCACCGCCAATTGGGTGTGAGGCCCGCCTGCCACCGGCACTAAAATGCGTCGCGGCGGGGTAATCGGGCGCACAAGGCGCACCACTGCGAGGTCGCACGGCGGGTTGGATGAAATGGTGTCAATCACGCTGCCCATGTCGGCACCGGTGGTGGCGGAATGGCCGGGCCAGTAAAGCAGCATCAGGTCGGCGCCGCGTTCCTGCGCGGCGGTGACGATGGAGCGGGAAATCTTCCGCCCCAGTCGCAATTGGGTGCGCACCGGCACGTCATATTCCTGCCCGACGTCCACCACGGCATCCAGCAGGGGGCGTCCCTGTTTCAGGAAAGCGCGCCCGTCGCGCAGGCTCAACTGGCTGGGCACCCGCACGGCGTGCATGGCGAACAGTTCGCCGTCGTAATAATAGGCCAGCATCGCGCCGAGTTTGGCGATTTCTTTGCCTTCGGTCACGCTGGAAACCGGCACCATGATGGAAAACCGCCGCTCGGCAATAGTCTCTTCCAGCAAAATGGTGTCGGCTTCCTTGAGGGCTTCTTCCCGCCCGCCCCAACGCTGAAAGAGGTACACGCCCAACACAATCCACAGAATAGTGGCAACCCAGGCCGTTGGGCTGGCGCGCAGCAGATCCACCGCGAGGAAACCCTGCACGGCAATCGCGAGAATGGGCAGTGCGGGCACCCACGGCACCTTGAAGGGGCGTTTCAGGTCGGGCTGGCTCTTCCGCAACTGGATGAGGGAGACATTGGTAAGCAGGAAGAGCATCAGGAAGGTGAGGGAAGCCCCGCTGGCGACATCAGCCACGGGCAGTGCCACCGCCATAAAGCCGATCAGCAGCCCGCTGAAGAGGATGGCCATGTGCGGGGTGCGGTTGCGGGGGTGCACTTTGCCGAACAGCGCGGGCAGGTCGCCGCCGCGCCCCATGGCAAAGGAGACCCGCGAACTGGAATACACCGTGGCGTTGAGCGCCGAGATGGTGGAAGCCAGACCGCCCAGGATCATGATGAGCGTACCGTAGGGCATGATGTGGGTCGCGAGGCGAATCATGGCGCGATCGCCTTCCTGCCCAAGATACATCCACGCAGGCAGGCCGCCGGTTTCGGCGTGGGTCAGCGCTCCCACGGCAACGAAAGCCACCATCATGTAGATGGCGACCACGATGACGATGGAGTAGAAAATCGCTTTGGGCAGGTTGCGGCCTGGGTCTTTTAGTTCTTCGCCGCTTTGGGCGATGATTTCGTAGCCTTCGAAAGCCACGAAAGTCAACCCCATCGCGCCGAACACCCCCCACAATCCCCGCGGGAAGGGGCTGGGGTCGCGCAGGAAGTGGTCAGGCCAGTTGGGGATGTTGAGCATGGCTTTGATACCAAAGCCGACCAGAATCAGCAGCCCCACGATTTTGAAAATCGCGACGCTGTTGCCCACCGTGCCGGTTCCCGAAGCGCC
>JALVOR010000305.1 GCA_027026295.1 Anaerolineales bacterium
ACGAAGTGCTCAAAAAGGGCGCTCAGGCCACTTCCTGAAGCCCGAAATCGGCTCGTTTATTGGTTTGGTAAGGTGCTCAGCCTACCCCGCAAGGGTTGGCGTTCGCCTCACGTTGTCTAAAGTCCAATAATTAGAACAAATGAGAAAAACGGCATCTTACTACTGAGGAAAGCATCCTCTTGATGAGTAACTCGGCCTGGCGCTTACGCATTCGTTATCTGCTCATTATCCTTATTCTTGCCACAGTACCCTGCTATTGTGCAGGGTTTGGCGCGCTGGCGTCGCTTTCCAGAGAAGTTACGCCAGTGCCGACTTTGACGCCGACGCCATTGCCCTCCCCGACGGCCACTGTGACGCCCGGCGTGTATTACCCCACGCCGGGGCCTTCGCCTACCCCCTTGCCGCCCACGGCGACACCCACGCCGAGCCGCACGCCGACGCCTACCCTGACGTCCACGGCAACGCTCACGCCGAGTCAGACGCCCACGCCTACGCCGACGCTTTCTCCAACGGTGACATGGACGCCTACCCCGACGTCTACGCCCGTGCCTTCGCCCACCAACACGCCTGTGCCCTCGCCGACCAATACGCCTGCGCCGCCAACGCCCACGCCGACGCCCGTACCACCAACGCCTACCCCTACACCGGTTCCACCAACACCCACCCCTACCACCTAAACCAATGCTCATGAATCTTTCCAGTTTTCTCCCCGAACTTTTACGCCAGCCGGGACTTTCCGGCTACGAAGCGCCAGTGTGCGATTTTCTCGCTGCCCACTGGAAGCCCCTCGCCGACGAACTGCAGGTTTCCCCTGTTGGCACGTTGACTGCCCTGCATCGCGGTACGGCACCCGAACCGCGCAAACGCCTCCTTTTCGCCGCTCACATGGATACCATCGGCATGATGGTAAGCAAAGTGGAAGGCGAATTCCTGTACATTGCCCCCATTGGCGGCCTTGACTCGCGTGTGTTGCCCGGCCAGCAGGTTATGGTGTTCACCGAAGGCGGCGCGCTGCCCGGCGTGCTGACCGCCACCCCCGACCGCTTGCTGCCGGAGACCATGCGCGGCAAGCCGGTGCCGCTGACGCACATGCTGGTGGATGTCGGCCTGACGGCCCGCCAGGTGGCGCGGCGGGTGCGGGTTGGCGATGGGGTGACTTTTGCCCAGGCGCCTCAAATGTTAGGTGAGGAAACCATCATGGGCCCTGGCCTCGACAACCGCGCCTCGGTGGCGGCTTTCACCCTCGCGCTGGAAGCCCTGCAGGGACGCACCCACGGCTGGGATGTTTATTTTGCCGCCACGGTGCAGGAAGAGGAAACCTTGGGCGGGGCGAAGACCATTGCCTATGAATTGCGCCCCGATGTGGCTGTGGCTGTGGACGTCACTTTTGCGGAAGGCCCCGGTGTGCAGCCGCCATACGGCTTCCCGTTGGGCGAAGGCATCGCGCTGGGCTTTGGCCCCAATATTCACCCCAAGGTGCACGAAACCATCAAAGCCGTGGCCGACCGGTTGGAGATCCCCTGTAAAGTGGACTACCTCCCTATGCATTCCGGCACTGATGCGATGGCGTTGCAGGTGGCAGGGGCAGGTGCAGCGGCCATGGTGGTCAGCATCCCGCTGCGCTACATGCACACGCCGGTGGAGATGGTGTCGCTGAAAGACATCCGCCGCGCTGCCCGCCTGCTGGCGGAGTTCGTGGTGGCGCTGGACGAGCAGGGTGAAGATTGGCTGACTTTGGGGGACGAAGCATGATCGTACGCATGTGGCACGGTCGCGTGCCGACCGAGAAAGCCGCCGCTTATCGCACTTTCCTCAACGCGCGGGCCATTCCCGACTACCGCTCGGTGCCCGGCAACCTGGGCGTGTACATCCTGGAACGCCCCGAAGGTGACGTGACTCACTTCATTACCCTCACTTATTGGGAAAGCCTGGACGCCATCCGTGCCTTCGCCGGTGGAGATGTGGAAAAGGCGAAGTATTACCCCGAAGACAAGGACTTCCTGCTGGAATTCGAGCCGCGGGTGGTGCATTATGAGGTGGTGGGGCGGGCCTCGCACGAAGGATAGCGGAATGCCTAACAGGTTGATCAGCGGCGAATGGGAAGCAGCCTTTCTTCACCTTTTCCGCCAGGCTGAAGCGGAGTTTGTCATCGTTTCCCCTTTCATCGGGCGTGAGCCCGTGGAAGCTCTCCGTGATGCGATCTGCCGACGGGAGCAAAATGAGGGGATCCACATTCGTTGTGTAGTGAATTGTTCTTCTAACCATTTGCTAAATGGAAGCGTAGATAGCGAGGCGATGGCGTTACTGGCAAAAGATTGCCCGCAGGCCGATATTTTCCACCTCGGTGGTTTACACGCCAAAGTGTACATTGCCGACCAAAAGGCGGCATTGGTTACTTCAGCAAATTTTACATGGAGCGGTTGGCGACGCAATCGTGAAGTCGGGGTCTGGCTGGAAGAACCCAATATGGTGCGTGAAGCGTATCAGTGGGTGAGTGCCATTCAGGAAATCAGCACACCTCTGGAAGAGAAAGATTTGAGCCAATTGGCTCGACTAAGTGGAGGGCTGGTAAAGCAGCAACGCCACACACTTTCCGAGGAACAAAAAGCCGTTGCCGTCTCAATGCAAGAAATCCTGATACGGGCACATTTGCGCGCTCTGCAAGCGGAACGACAGACCGAGAAGAAGGCTTTTAAACAATTTCCATCTTCCACGAGCGAAAACCGCATTTTTGCCTCAACCATTTTGTACTTGTTGCAAACACAAGGACCTTTGACGACTCGGGAACTGCATCCGCTTATTCAGGCTTTACACCCTGAGCTTTGTGACGATACGGTGGAGCGGATTATCAACGATGTGCACTTTGGTAGGAGTTACGCAGTTCCTTCCCTTTATGTCACCGCGAGGCGGTCGTAGACCGCCGAAGCGGTCTCCTCCACCGTCTGGGAGATGGCTTCGCCGCCTATGGCGGCTCGCCATGACATGAAAACGAGCGCTTCTACGAGCAACTGCGTAAGTCCTATTTGGTAAACGTTGGAAGCACATGGTACGTAACGCACAGCAGTACCTCAAACGCATAGGGCAAATTACTTATGACCCTCACACGCGAAAGTGGGCTGTAGCTCAACTTCCGCAGAACGATTGACCAACCCTGTTGCGGTAATAGATAAAATTTCTTGCAGGAGGCCACCTTGTTCTCGTTTGACTTTCCCCCTTTCGGCGCCCGCCAACTGCGCCTGCTGGAACGGCTGACCAATGCGGTGGCGGTTTCTGGCGATGAAGGCGCGGTACGCAAAATCGTGCTGGAACACGTCCGCCCGCTGGCCGACGAGGTACGCGTGGATGCCCTCGGCAATGTGCTTGCCGTCAAGCGCGGCACGGCTTCCCCCCGCCTGCGGGTGATGGTCGCCGCACACATGGACGAAATCGGCTTCATGCTCACTCGCGACGAAGGCAAGGGGCTGTTTCGCTTCGGCAAGGTGGGCGGCATTGATACCCGTAACATTTTGGGCAAAGCCGTGTGGGTTGGCCCCGACCACATTCCTGGCGTGATTGGCATGACGCCCATTCACCTCACCACGTCTGTTTCGCGCAAGCAAGTGCCTGGCCTGGACACCTTGCGAATTGACGTTGGCCCGGGAAATGCGGGCAAAGTCAAGCCCGGCATGAGAGCGGCCTTTGCCACCGAATACGTCCGCCTCGGCCCCAGCATCCGCGCCAAAGCCCTCGATGACCGCCTGGGTGTGGCAACCTTGATCGAACTGCTGCGCCGCGCGCCGGAAAACCTCGATCTGCTGGCGGCATTTACTGTACAGGAAGAAGTTGGTTTGCGCGGTGCGCAGGTGGCAGCCTTTGCTATGGAGCCCGATATTGCTTTTGTGCTGGATTGTACGCATGCTGTGGATGTGCCACACCCCGATGGCGAACCCAACACCCGCTACAATACCCGTCTGGGGCATGGCCCGGCGATTTACACTGGCGACCGCGCTACGCTTTCCGACCCGCGGCTCATCCATCACCTGGTGGAAACCACCGAAGCCGCAGGACTGCCGTATCAATTCCGGCAGGCAGGTGGCGGCGGCACCGATGCAGGCGCGATTCACAAGCAGCGCGGCGGCATCCCCTCGGTATCGGTTTCCACGCCGGCGCGTTATCTGCATACGACCGCTTCCATTGCGCGGGTGGACGATTGGAAGCATACTTTTTACCTGGTTTGGGCCGCGCTGAAGCGCCTGACACCCCAGGTGCTCCGTCATTGATTCTTCTGCAACAATCTACCGCTTCACGAGGTAACGATGAAACAACTTTTGCGCCAACTCACCCAGATTCCCGGCCCTTCGGGCTACGAACACCAAATTCGCGAGGCCATTCGCGACTTAGTGGCCGATTTTGCCGATGAAATCACTACCGACGCGCTCGGCAACCTTATTGTGCGTAAGGGCAAAGCAGGGCAGGGCAAGCGCATCATGTTAGCCGCACACATGGATGAAATCGGCGTGATGGTCAGCCACACCGATGAAAACGGCTTTGCCCGCTTTGCCCCCATTGGCGGTGTGCGTCCGTTCTATTGCCTTGGCGGGCGGGTGCGCTTCCTCAACGGGCGTGTTGGCATCATCAATCGAGAAAAGACCCCCGACCCTGCCAAGGTACCCACCCTTGATCAGATGTTCATTGACCTCGGCAGCGCCAGGCACGGCATTGGGGTTGGCGATGTGGCCGCTTTCGACCGCACTTTCGAAGACCTCGGCGAGCGGGTGGTTTCCAAAGCCCTCGACGACCGGGCCGGCGTGGCTGTGCTCATCAGCGCACTGCGCCAACTGGAAAGCACCCCGCACGAAGTCTATTTCGTTTTCAGCGTGCAAGAGGAAGTCGGCGTGCGTGGCGCGACCACCGCCGCTTTCCACATTGCCCCCGATATCGGCATTGCGGTGGATGTCACCGGCTGGGGCGACACGCCCAAAGTGCCGCCGATGGTGGATGTGGCGCTGGGCAAGGGGCCGGCCATCAAAATTCGTGATAGCGGCATGTTGGCCGCCCCGCAGGTGGTGCGGTGGATGATTTCCACCGCGGAGAAGGCGGGCATTCCTTATCAGCGGGAAGTGCTGTTGTCGGGAAGTACTGATGCGCGCGCCATTCAACTCAGCCGCGCCGGCGTGCCCGCGGGCACGATTTCCATCCCCTGCCGCTACGTGCACAGCCCCTCGGAGATGATTGACATTCGTGACGCCGAAAACGCGGCGGCGCTGCTGGCAGCGATGTTGAGCAAAGAAGTGCCGTTTTGATTTCTCTGCGGCGGCAATGAAAAACGGCGGGTTGAGCAACCCGCCGTTTTTTCGTTTTCCCACAAAAGGGAGGATTAGTAGGTCAGTTCGTCCTTCGTGCTGATGCGCTGGCGGAAGGTGTAGTAAGTCCAGCCCTGGTAAACCAGCACGATGGGCACCAGCACCAGCGCCACAATGGTCATCACTGTGAGGGTGGTGTGGCTGGCGGAAGCGTTGTTGATGGTCAGGCTGTACTGCGGGTTCAGGCTGGAAGGCATCACGTTGGGGTAAAGGGAGGCGAAGAAGCCAGCCGTCACGCCCAAAATGGTCACGCCGCCAGCCCAAAAGGCTTTGAGCATCTCGCCCTTCTTGAGGAAGTAGCCGTCTACCAGCAGGGCGACTACGGCGATAGCGATGAACACCAATGCCAGCCCTTCATACTGGGATTTGGCGAAGACCTCAGGGAAGGAGTAGAGGATAAAGATGACAGCCATCACCAGGGTAGCAACCCAGGTGCGGTTGGCAATGCGTTCTGCCTGCTTTTCGAGGCCGTTGGTGAGTTTCAGCGCCAGATAGGTTGCGCCGTGCATCAGGAAGAGCACCACGAAGGTGATGCCGCCGATGAGGGCGTAGGGGTTGAGCAGGTTGAAGAAGCCGCCGACATAGTGCATATTCTCGTCGATGGGCACGCCGCGCACGATGTTGGCAATTGCAACGCCCCACAGCAGCGCCGGCAGCAGGCTACCCAGCCAGATCAGCCAATCCCACGCGTTGCGCCAGCCTTCACCCTCTTCCTGGCTGCGGAATTCGAAGCCCACGCCGCGGAAGATGAGCGCCAGCAGAATCAGCACCAAGGGGATGTAGAAGCCGCTGAACAGGGTTGCATACCATTGAGGGAAGGAGGCAAAGAGCGCGCCGCCAGCGGTAATCATCCACACCTCGTTGCCATCCCAAAACGGGCCAATGGCATTGAGGATGGCCCGACGTTCTTCATCCCGCTTGCCCAGAAAGGGAAGCAACATGCCGACGCCATAGTCGAAGCCTTCAAGGAAGAAGAACCCGATGAACAGTACAGTAATCAGAATAAACCACAGGGTTTTGAGATCCATGGCTAAACCTCCATAGAGAACGGGGTCGCGCGGCTTAGTCGGCCGCGGCAGGGGTCTGGGCTGGCGCCGAGTGCAGGTGTTTGATCACCAGTTTGACGCCAACGTAGGTAAGCACGATATACACGATGCCCAGGCTCAACAGCGAGAAAAGGACTTCGCCGCCGCCTACGACCGACGCGGGCGAGACGCCTTTTTGGGTTTTCAGCAAGCCGTAAACCACCCACGGCTGGCGGCCTACTTCAGCCATGATCCAGCCGGTGCTGACGGCCAGATAAGGCAGCAAAATCGACCAGACCAGCGCTTTGGCAAAGCCGGGTTTTTGGTCCAGAGAAATGCCTTTGCTGTTCAGATACCACAGGTAAAGCAACAGCAGCAACATCAACCCGCCAGCATACACCATCAGGCGGAACGACCAGTAGGTGATGCCCACGGGCGGAATATAGTCGCCAGGGCCGTATTTGGTTTCCATGGCGGCTTGCACTTCGTCGATGCCTTCCACTTTGCTGGTGAAGTCGTTGTAGGAAAGGAAACTGAGGAACTTGGGGATTTTGATTTCCAGCGCGTTGGTCTGCGTGGCTTCGTTGGGAATGGCGAACAGCGAGAAGTCTGCTGGTTGCTCGGAATGCCACAGCGCTTCAGCAGCAGCCATCTTGGAGGGCTGTTCTTCGACCAGGAACTGCCCCTGGAAGTGCCCCACGGTCATGACTAAGATGACGCCGATGAGGCCGTAGATGGTCGCCCAGCGCACCGACAGGTCGAGCATGGCTTTGTCGCCGCGCTTTTGCAGGTAGAGGTAGGCGCTCAGGCCAATGACCACGAAGGCCGCAGTGCTCATACCGGCAAAGAAAACATGGGGGAATTGGTAGAGCACGTTGGGGTTGGTTGCCACCTGACCGAAGTTTTGCATGAGCACGCCGTTCTCGCCCATGGTATAGCCGATGGGGTGCTGCATGAACGAGTTGGCAATCAGAATCCAGATGGCGGAGAGGTTGGAGCCGATGGCAGTCAGCCAAATCACTGTGGCGTGCACCTTCGGCGAGACTTTGTCCCATCCGAAAATCCACACGCCGATGAAAGTGGACTCCAGATAGAAGGCCAACAGGGCTTCAACAGCCAGCGGTGCACCGAAAATGTCACCCATGAAGCGGGCGTATTCGGACCAGTTCAGGCCAAACTGGAACTCCTGAACGATACCGGAGACCACGCCGAGGGCAAAGTTGATGAGGAATACCTTTGCCCAGAACTTCACGGCGTCGCGGTACACCTGCTTGCCCGTCTTCACGTAGGCGGTTTCCAGAATTGCCAGGAAAATGGAAATGCCCAACGTGAGCGGGACAAAGAAGAAGTGGATGATGGTAAGAATGGCAAATTGCCACCGAGCCAGAATGAGTGGATCCATCTGAGACCTCCTGAAGTGGAATGACAGAATGGTCGTGCTGTGTAAAAACGGCCTTGCCGGCAGCAGGATAGCCTTGGCCGTATTTACCTAAGCGGTGGTCACCTGGACTTTGCGGGCTTGTTTCTGGGTGCTTTCCTGCGCTAATTGGGCGATGGTCACGCTCTTGAGTTCCTGGCGCATCACGGCGCGCAACCGTGCCCACTGTCTTCGTACGGGGCAGTCACTGCTCAAAGGGCAAAAATCGGGGTCGTCGATGCACGGTGAAATTTCTACAGGTTCGTTGCATGCTTCGACGATGTCCAGCAGGGTAATCTCTTCGCTGTTACGAGCAATCCACAGCCCCCCCTGGCTGCCGCGCTGTGATTTCACCAGCCCGGCTCGCACCAGATCTGCAACGATGCGCTTGACAAAAGGCAAAGGGATGAGCATTTCGTCAGCCACCTGCTGCATCAGGCGCGGCCCTTCACTTTCGTGAATGGCTAAGTACAATAACACTCGCACCGCGTAGTCAGTCCGTCTGCTTACACGAATCACAATGCTGCTCCTTCATTTTTCATTAATGTTACCATAATTGTAATCTTTTGGGGAAGGGTTTGCAAGTGACAAATGTCACCCTTGGGAAGAGTCCGGCTGCAGGAATTGGTATAATGCCTTGAGGTGGTTCTTCCTGACCATTCAGAGAGGCTTTTATGCGTCGTTACATTGTGCTTTTTCTCCTTTTCCTCGCAGGTATTAGCGCCTGCCAGCCGCAACACGATGAGATTTCGCTGCCCGCGACCCCTACGGCAGCAGCCCCAACGCCCACGCCGGTTGCGGTGCCCCCCCACACTTTGCGGGTTTGGTTGCCTGCGATGGTTTCCGAAGATAACAACGCCGCGGCTTACGAGGCGTTGACCGCGCGCATTCAGGCGTTTGCGTCGGCCCATGAAGTCGCTGCCGAAATCCGCGTCAAGCCTGCGGGCGGCGAAGCCGGCATGTTGACGACATTGGGGGCGGCTCGTCTGGTGGCGCCGGAAGCCGTGCCCGATGTTGTGCTTATGTCGCGTGTTCAAATGGAAGCCGCCGCGGTCAAAGGGTTGGCGTTCCCGTTGACGAGCGAGGCTTTTACCACGCCCCTCACGACCGATGATTGGTTCCCCTACGCACGCCAACTGGCGATGGTGCAGAGTGTTGCCTATGGCGTCCCGTTTGGCGGCGACGCGCTTGGCTTGCTTTATCACCCCGAGGCGGCAACACCCCCCGCGACCTGGAACGCGTGGCTGCGTGCCTCGCAGAAATGGCTGCTTCCGTTGGGCAACCGACAGGCAGTGGCGCTGTTGGCGCTTTATCGTGCTGCTGGCGGCGCCTGGGAAGACGACAATGGCCGCCCCGTGCTGGAAGAAGAAGCCCTGCGGCGCACGCTCTCTTTGCTTCAGGAAGCCGTACAGAGCAGGCTGCTGGATAGCGATTTGACCGAACTCACCAGCGATGC
Organism: Anaerolineales bacterium; assembly: GCA_027026295.1. GTDB lineage: Bacteria > Chloroflexota > Anaerolineae > Anaerolineales > DRMV01 > DRMV01. The sequence continues at coordinate 9,241 of JALVOR010000305.1, forward strand.
CATGCTGTGGGCACGCCATCAGGGTGACGCGCAGGTGTTCATGCTGACCCATCTTTCCCATTTGCTGCCTGGCCCTGATCCGCGCCGCATGGCCCCCGTGCCGCCAGCAGAAGCCGATGGGCAACCGGTGGCGCTGGCAGATGGGCTGTTGTGGACGCTGACCACCCCAGACGCCGTGCGGCAGCCGCTTGCTCTGGCGCTGATCGCCGACCTCGACCAGCCTGATTTCGTGGCTTCGTGGACGGAAGCCGCAGGTTATTTGCCGCCTCGCCAATCGTGCCTTGACCGGTGGGAAAGCGCCGACCATACCGCTATAGCCAAAGAGATTATCCCTTACCTGCAGGCATTTCCGTCCCGGCAGGTTATCACAGTGGTTGGGCCGGTGCTCCAGCAGGCCGCAGCCCAGGTGGTGACGGGCAAGCAATCACCTGAATCGGCTGCCCATTGGGCTGTGAGCACCCTGCAAAACGGCGGGTAAAAATCCACAGGTTTCATCGATTTGCGTCCACTGATTGAAAGCCCCTCTGTGCAAATCCGTGAAGTTTGTGACTTGCGCGGTGACTAAGAGCCTATATCCGAAAATTCTTTGCAGATGTGTCACTGCGAGGCGGGCTGAGCAATGACGAAGCCCGCCGAAGCAGTCTCCTGACCGATAAAAAGGGGGATTGCTTTGCCCCGGAGCCTGCGCCGAGCGCAGCGAGGG
>JALVOR010000306.1 GCA_027026295.1 Anaerolineales bacterium
TAAGCGCTTCGCCGACATCGACGTCTTCGACATTGAAGTAGACACCCACGACCCCGACGAACTCATCAAAGTCGCGGCAGCCATTGCGCCCACCTTTGGCGGCATCAACCTGGAAGACATCAAGGCTCCCGAATGCTTCTACGTGGAAGACAAACTCAAGGAAATGCTCGACATCCCCGTCTTCCACGACGACCAGCATGGCACCGCCATCATCTCCGCCGCCGGGCTGCTCAACGCGCTGGAACTGACCGGCAAGAAGATCGACGAAATCAAAATCGTGGTCTCCGGCGCCGGTGCTTCGGCCATGGCGTGCGTGAAACTGGCGATCAAACTGGGTGTGAAGAAAGAAAACGTCATCATGTGCGACAGCCGCGGCGTGCTCTACAAAGGCCGCACCGAGCGCATGAACCCCTACAAAGAGGAATTTGCCGTCGAGACCGATGCCCGCACCTTGGCCGACGCCATCGAAGGCGCGGACGTGTTCTACGGCCTCTCGGTGGCCGACATCCTCACGCCCGAAATGGTCAAGAAGATGGCGCCCAACCCGCTCATCTTCGCCATGGCCAACCCCGACCCTGAAATCAAGTACGAAGTAGCCAAGGCGGCTCGCCCCGATGCCATCGTCGCCACCGGCCGCTCCGACTACCCCAACCAGATCAACAACGTGCTGGGCTTCCCCTTCATCTTCCGTGGCGCCCTGGACGTGCGCGCCAAAGCCATCAACGAGGAAATGAAGATTGCCGCTGCGAAGGCGTTAGCCGCTCTCACCAAGGAAGACGTCCCCGACAGCGTGTTGCGCGCCTATGGCCTTGACAGCCTGAAATTCGGACCCGAATACATCGTCCCCAAGCCCTTCGACCCGCGCGTGCTGCTGTGGGAAGCCCCCGCGGTGGCTCAGGCCGCGATGGAAACCGGCGTAGCCCGCAAGCACATCGACATCGAAGAATACAAAGAGCAACTCGCCCTGCGGCAGGGCAAGGGCGCCCGGGTGCGCCACTTCATCATGCACAAGGCCAAAGCGGCCAAGAGCAAGAAGCGCGTGGTCTTCGCCGAAGGTGAAGAAGACAAAATTTTGCGCGCGGCCATGCAACTCATTGACGAAAACATCGCCGAACCTACCCTTATCGGCGACCCCGAAGTCATCGCCGCAAAAGCCAAGCGCCTGAACCTGAAGCACCAGCCCAAAGTTGTGGATCCGTACAACTTCGACCGCCGCGACGAATACGCCAAGGCTTATTACGAACTCCGCCAGCGCAAGGGCGTGACCCTCTCCAAGGCCTACAAACTCATCAGCGACCCCAACATCCTGGGTCCGATGATGGTCAAGATGGGCGACGCCGACGCCTTCGTCTCCGGCCTGACCTACGACTACCCCGAAGTCATCCGCCCGGCGCTGCAAATTCACCACACCGCTCCTGGCGTTTCCAAAGCCGCCGGCGTGTATGTGATGATCGTGGACAACCGGGTCTATCTGTTCACCGACGCCACTGTCAACATCGACCCCACCGCCGCAGACCTGGCAGAAACCGCCATCCTGGCTGCCGACTTCGCCAAGCAACTGGAACTCGACCCGCGCGTCGCGATGCTCTCCTTCTCCAACTTCGGCAGCACCCCGCACCCCGACAGCGAGAAGGTGCGCAAAGCCGTGGAAATCGTGCGCGAAAAACGCCCCGACCTGGTGATCGACGGCGAAATGCAGGCCGACACCGCCGTGGTCGCCGAGATCGTGGAAAAGCGCTACCCCTTCAGCCGGGTGAAAGACGCCAACGTGCTGGTCTTCCCCTCGCTGGAAGCCGCCAACATCGCCTACAAACTGCTAGCACGCTTAGGTAAAGCCCAGGCCATCGGCCCCATCCTGCTGGGCATGGGCGCACCGGTGCATGTGCTGCAAACCGGCGACGAGGTGAAAGACATCGTGAACGTGGCCGCCGTGGCCGTGATGGACGCCAACAGCCGCGAGTAATCACACACTTTCCCAAAAGGCAAAACTGACGGGGCTCCGGAGCCCCGTCAGTTTTTTGTCGACACCCAATGGCTTTTGCACAACCAGACCTCATGGCTCGCCCACGGTGCAGGCGTGTCCGGCACATACGATTAGCCGCCACGATTTACTCGCTGCCGTTCTCGCTCCACAAACGCTTGTAAATCCATTGCAAAATACAAGTCGCCTGCCGTTTGGTGCGTCACTTCAAAACCAAACGCCCGATAAAAGGCCACCGCTTCTTCCCAATTCGCTGTGGTTTCCAATATCGCCTGCTTGTACCCCTGACGATAGGCTCGCCAGCACAACTCCGTCAGGATTTCCCCACCTATGCCTTGTCGCCGATTTTCCCTTTTCACCGACATTCGCACAATTTCCACCGTGTCATCAGAGACTGGGCGAAACGCCCCTGTCCCCACAATTTCTCCACCCTGCCACGCGACCAAGAAAACACCGTCGGCATAGGACGTGGCAATATCGTCCAAATCCGGATTTCTGCTCTCATCCAGCACGCCCCAGTGCTCTTCCATGCCCGCCAATATCAAGGCTTTGGCATCTCGCTGGTTCTCAGGACAAAACGACACGATAGACAACCGCTTTTCCAGCCACCGCCGGATGGCGCGCACTTTGTCCAGGCGTCCTAATTTCTGATACGCCCGCTGCTCATACGCCAGCGATACCACGGGAACACGCATCCCATCCACGTCCACGAAACGGCGGTATCTCCTCACGTCAACCGGCTTTTCCCAACCTTGCCCGTCCAGCCACTTCTGCAGTGCGCCCATAACTTCTACTTTGACGCCCTCAACCTCCAGTCTCCCAAAACGGGACCGTATCCGTTCAGACGCCACATACCGGACAGGTTGGACGACGCAATCGGCAAAGCGCCTTTCTATTTCGTAAGCGCCTGTCTCATCGGCTTGCAAGTCAATATCATGAACTGCAACCCTCATGCCTTGCAACGCCATCCCCAGGCTGCCCGTAACCGCCCACGCTATGGGCACATCGCGCAAACGCTCATAGATGATCCGCAGTACTGCAAGATACGACTTCTTTATCATACCTTACTCTCAAGCGGCCTACTGCTCAGCACAACTATCCGAAACGCCTCTCCATGATGTCATTGCGAGCGAAGCGATCTCTGCCATGGCATTGCGGGGGAAGCCACACCGCTTTCGGCGGCTCGCAAAGACATCCCATCAGATTCTGGCAAGAGGTTGCTTCTATTGCCGACCCAGCCGCGCCGCGAGGAACGGAATCAGCATCTCTTCGCGGGAAAGCCCGCCATGCCGCCCGACAAGGTGATTCCTCTTGTTTGCCCACCACAAATAGGC
>JALVOR010000307.1 GCA_027026295.1 Anaerolineales bacterium
CCGTATCGAGATAATACGAAAGCACCAACCCAACCACGACACTCAACACCCCAAAGGCCGCCGAAAGCACCATCATTTTGCCAAAACTGCGGCTCAACTGATATGCCGCTGCCGCAGGCGTCACCAACAGCGCCGACACCAGCACAATGCCCACCACTTTAATAGAAACTACCACGGTGAGCGCAACCAGCGCCAGCAGCAGGTAGTAAAGAAAAGGCTCCGTCAAGCCATTCACGCGGGCGGTTTCCGGGTCGAAGGTGATGTACAGAAACTCTTTGTAAAGCAGCATCACCGCCGCCAGCACCAGCACACCCAGTCCCAACACCATTTTCAAATCGGCAGCCGTGATTGCCAGAATGCTGCCGAAAAGGTAGGAAAACAGGTCCATGTTATAGCCGCGCATCAGGCCAATCAGCAGCACGCCAAACGCCATGGTGGAAGCGAAGAAAATGCCCACCGCGGTGTCTTCCTTGATGCCGCCGCGCCGCGTCACCGCGCCAATGCCCCACGCCACCGCCACACAAAAGGCAATTGCCGACCACAAGGGATTGACGCCCATCAAAAAGCCTAACGCCACCCCGCCAAACGAAGCGTGCGCCACCCCCGCGCCGATGAACGACATCCCGCGCAGCACCACATACACGCCAATCACCGCGGTCAACAACCCCACCATCACACCGCCCACCAGAGCGCGCTGCATAAATGCATATTGCCAGAAATCCATCAGGACTCCTCCTCATTCATCCGCACCACCATGTGCGGCGCATGACCGTGGTGGAAGAACATCGCCTGGCAACCGTAAACCTCTGTCAGCATGTCGCTGGTGAGCACGACCTCGGGACGGCCATGCACCACCAGATGCCGATTCACACACGCCACGCCGTCCACATATTGCGAAACCACGCCCACATCGTGGGAAACTATGACGACCGTCATGCCTTCTTGCTGGAAATCACGCAGCAACTCGTAGAGCGATTTCGACGCCCTGGAATCCACACCCGCCGTCGGCTCATCTAAAATCAGCAGCCGCGGTTCGGTCGCCAGCGCCCGCGCGAGGAAAACCCGCTGCCGTTGGCCGCCCGAAAGATCGCCCAAGGGACGGTGGATGAGGTCGGCCAGCCCCACCCGCGCTAACGCACGCTTCACCGCTTCGTGGTCGGCCTTGCCGGGCCAGCGGAACAACCCCAGCCGGGCATAGCGCCCCATCATCACCACATCGCCCACCCGCACCGGAAAACGCAAATCTACCGCGTGCATCTGGGGCACATAGCCGATTTCCCGGCGCAGCGCCCCCAACGCCGCAGGCGGGCGGCCAAACACCCGCACTTCGCCGGAAACCGGCTTTACCAGCCCCAAAATGGTGCGCACCAGGGTGGTCTTCCCCGCCCCGTTGGGGCCAATCACGGCAAGGAATGCGCCTTCGGGCACTTCCATGCTGATGTCTTCCAGCACGGTCAACGCGCCGTAAGACACGGTGACGTTTTTCAAGGAAATAATTGGCTGCTTTTCGCTCACGGTGTGCCTCCCAGGCCCTTCCGCAGTTGTTCCAGATTCCAGCGCATCAGTTCGAGGTAGGTTTCGCGGGGCGGTGTGCCGCCCAAGGGGTCTAAAATCAGCACCGGCACGCCCGCCTCGTCGGCAATCACCTGCGCGGCCTGCGGCGAAAACTGGGGTTCAGCGAACACTGCCGGGGCGCCGACAGCCTTGATGGTCTCCACAATCTGCGCCACCTCCGCAGCCGAAGGTTCCCGCCCGGGGGTGCTTTCCAGCACTGCCGCCTGATGCAGGCCGTAATCGTGGATGAAATAAGCCCATGCGGCGTGGAAAGTGACCATTTCACGGCTGCGGAAGCCCGCCACCGCTGCCTTGATGTCAGCATCCAGTTGCTGCAATGCGGCGAGGTAAGCATCGGCGTTAGCGCGGTAGGCGGCTTCGCCTTCGGGGTCGGCGGCAATCAGGGCATCGCGGATGCGCTCCACGTAGGCCATCGCCCGGCGGGGGCTGAGCCACAAATGGGGGTTGCCCGCCGCGTTGTCGTCGCTTTGCAAGATTTCCTGCCCCTCCGAAAGGGTGACAACCTGCAAGTTCGGGTTCCCGGCAGCCGCGATAGCCTTGTCAGCCCAGAATTCCAGCCCCACGCCGTTGAGGAAGAGCACTTTGGCTTTCGCCAGGCGGCGCATCTGGTCGGGGGTGGGTTCGTAAGTGTGTGGGCTGGCACCCGGCGGCACCAGGGTCAGCACCTCCACCCCCTCGCCGCCGACCTGCCGCACCATGTCGGCAATCGGCGGAATGGAAACCGCGACCAGCATGCGGTCATCTGCCGGTGCGGCGGCCTGCTTACTGCTGCACGCCGCCACCAAAGGCGTGAGTAGCACCAAAGCAGCAAACACGCCCAAAAGGCGCACAGGGACGCCCCATACCATTTTCTCTCTCATGGCCATACGCACACCTTGTCGTGCCATCGTGTCACCTCGTCAGCAAGATTTTCGGTATCTGTGCAGCCTCGGCAAGGAAAACCGCGGCTTTCACAGAGGAACTCAGTTTTTTCTTGGTGTCTTTGCCTTTGCGCCCTTTGCGTTTCTCTGTGTCCACTTCCTGGCGTCTCAAAAGTCTGCGCCTATCCGTGATTATCCGTGTCATTCACGGTCTCTTTCCCTGGTTTCACCTTGTCGGCGCTAAACAGCGCCTTCGGTTTCCATTTCAGCGCGGCATCGGGCGCACAAGCCAATAAGTTGCAGCCAGTGGTCTTCCACCCGAAAACCGCTCTCCCCTGCCACTGCTTGCATCAACGCGCCAAGGTCATCGCCGCTGAAATACCACACCCGCCCACAGCGGCGGCACACCAGCAGGTGGTTGTGTCCCGGCTCGACAGCGGCATAGCGCGCACACTGGGCGGGGCAATGCACTTTCTGCGCCAGCCCCAATGCCAACATGGTTTCGAGGGTACGGTAAACGGTTACCAGCCCCAGGCGCGGCTCATACACCCGCGCCCGGTCGAAAATCCGGGTAGCGTCCAACGCCTGCTGGCTTTCCGCCAGCACCCGCAACACGGCAACCCGCGCCGAGGTCAGGCGATAACCGCCAGACTTGAAAGCCGCCCGCCAGCGAGCCAGCCGCGCTTCGCTACTAGAAGCCGCCATGTGCGCCTCCTAATCAAAAATGAAAACCATTTTCAGTTACAGATTATACGCGCTTCGCGAGGAAATAGCAAGGAACGGGAAGAGATAAGCCTATTGGGGTATTGGGGAAGTGAGGGATTGAGGAAAGGTGGCAATTTTCCC
>JALVOR010000308.1 GCA_027026295.1 Anaerolineales bacterium
CTTCGATTGCCACAGCGAGTGGCGCGATAGTGTTTACACCCTGGTTTGTCACGGTCCAGCACCTGCAGGCTACCCCGAAACGCCAGAATTCCTTGGTGTGGCAATCACGTTTGAGTATCAGGACGATACCATGACCGAGGCCAGGCGCTGGACGTGGACTCTGGGCGCGGGGCATCCTTCTGCGGATGAGTGCCCTGCCGATATGCCCGATGTCAGGGTGAGGGACTCGGCCCGGTGCCTTGAAGGAGGTGCTGCCTCCGTAACCTTCCATGCCGAACCGCCTGTCACGTGGCACGGTATTTTGTTGTTACCAGACGGCACTGCGCTTGACCACTGCACACGAATGACCGCCAATGATACAACCTGCACATTCATCCCGGATTTTGGCCCGCATTTCTATCGTTTTTCCCTGCATGGCCTGGTGGATGGTAGCGGCGCCGCTGTCGTCGGCGTCAGTGGCGTGTTCCTGGATTGTTCTCCCCATGTGCATTGGTCGCGCTTCGATTTGACGGAAGTGGCTTGCCTGAACGAAACCGATATCTATGTGGTGTTTGATACGCACAATGAAGACGTGACGCCGGATGCCGGCTATCGCTATAACATGAACACTGCGCCGTTTTCGTGCAGCGCCGTGGCAGGGCGTCCAGGGCGCGTGTTGTGTTCCATCCGCCTTTCGGCAGCCCCCGACCCGCTGATGTTCTGCTTGGCGCCGCCAGGAGGTGATCCTTACTGCGTCACTTTTGACGAATTTGCTGGTCTTTTGCCTGCAACCTGCGCCAGCCCGCCACCCCCGTGTAGTTCTTACACCGACCAGACTTCTTGCGAGAGCAACGGTTGCGTTTGGCTCAAGAACGACACCTGCCATGAATGAGCATTAAACTGTTTATAATGAAAGGTGGAGAGAATAGAGGTTTACCGTTTTCTTCACCTTTCCCCTTTCCTTAGGGAGTGTTGCTTATGCGTATTGATTGTGTACGATAGGTAAGGTTTCCGTTAATGATTGCGGTGATCATTGCGTTGGGGGGCGTGGCTACAGTTGACGGAATGGAAATATCCTTGGAGTATGGTGGCGATATTGCTGGGGTTCGTGTGGTGATGTCGCAAAGGATGGTGAGTGAGATGTGCAAGAAGATGGTTGTTTTGCTCACGTTGTTTCTTCTGTTGTCGCTGTTGCCAGCCTGTAACCTTCCTGGCGCAACAATTGAGGTAGGGTGCAGTGTGCCGGATTTAATCGCCGCGATCAACCAGGCTAATAATGACAGTACCCCAAATACGATTAATCTGGCTGCAGGTTGCACCTATACTTTGACCGAAGTGAACAATACAGCGACGTTTACACCGTTCGGCGCCACTTATGACTATGGCGATAATGGCTTGCCTCAGGTTGTAACGCCTATTATCATCAATGGCAATGGTGCAGTGATCAGACGGGCGGAGAATGCACCGCCATTCCGGTTTTTCTATGTTGATAGTTCCGAACCCCACGGTACGGCGGGCAGCCTGACGCTCAACGATCTGACGCTGCTTAACGGTTTTGTTGATACGCATCGCGGAGATATTGAGAGCATGGAGCCAGGTTCCGGGGGGGCGATTTTCGTTTGGAAAGGAGATTTGGAGATCAATGGCTCGACGTTGCAATCTAATCGGGCCATTGCACGCGGAGGGGCTATCAAAGCAGTAGCCGCTCAAGTGGTGATTAACGATTCTGTTTTGAAAGAGAATACTGCGGAAACTGGAGGAGGTATTTATGCAACAGGGACGCTTTCCATCACTGGCAGTCAGTTCATTGCGAACAGCGCTAGATCGGGCGGTGGTATCGGCATGACGTGGGGTGGAGAGTTGAACGTTCGGGATAGCACGTTTTCCGAGAACCAGGTTGAGGCCAGAGGTGGTGGGATTGTTAAGATGGGAGGCGCTTACCAACTGGATACGATGATTCGGAACACGACATTTCAAGGTAACGTCGCCGGGTGGGGCGGCGGTGGTATTTATATCTCACATGCTCCGCTCTCTGTTTCAGGCTCAACTTTTGTTGCCAATCAGGCAGAAGAGGGAGGAGGGTTGTTTTTCCAGGACCACGAAGGAGCGGAAGCGCATGTTACGGGAAGCACGTTTGCCAATAACAGGGCGTCGCTCAATGGTGGAGCGATTCATTTCGCTGGTGCCATGATGTACCTCACTGAGAGTCGTTTTCTGGCCAATCATGCCGGCGATGGCGCAGCGGTTGTTAATGCTTCCTCTGTACGGCCTTACGAGTATCATCGTCCTGATACCACCATGATTGTGGCAAGTTGCACTTTTTCGGAGAATGTTGCTACGGCAGATGGGAGTGGTGTAACGCACGGTTATGGTGGTGGCATTTACAACCGCGGCGACCTGACGGTGCGCGGTACTGACCTGGGCGCCAATTATGCCCAGAATGGCGGAGGCATTTATAACCGAAGTGGCTATTTGGTTGTTGAATCGTCTCATTTCTCAGGTAATAAGGTGGATGGCGCCGGCGGCGGTATTTACAGTCAAGAGAGCGGGACCCAGATCGAAGATGCGATTTTTGACCACAATTATGCTGTCGGAGGTGCGGGGGTTTGGGATACTGATGGCACTTTGGGTGTACAGGATAGCCGTTTTGAATCCAACCAGTCTGGAGGAAATGGCGGCGGGACTGCCTTGCAAAACTCAGTCTCGACTGTGGAAAATACAGGGTTTGAGGCCAATACCGCTGCGAGCGGGGGCGCGGCCGAGGTGATGAGCGGTGGACTTACAGCAACAGGTTGTGAATTCTTGGGCAACAAGGTTTCTGGAGAAGGCGGCGCAGTATATAATCTGGGCGGCACGGTACTTATCAGGGAAGGCCTCCTTCAGGATAACGGGGCTGATGGGCGCGGCGGCGGCGTGGCTAATTATCATCAGTTGTCTTTGTTCAGCAGCGAGGTGCGTGCCAATACGGCTGGCGCGGAAGGCGGTGGTGTTTTCAGCGACGGGTCGGCGGATCTCATGAAATGTGTGGTGCTGGAGAATCACACTGATTTGTCTGGTGGCGGCGTTTATAATGGATATAGCGGCACGTTCACCTTGAGAAACAATACGCTGCGCTCCAACGTGGCTGACGACGACGGGGGCGGCATTGCCAGCAGAGGTTTGTTGGATGCGAGGTGGAATACACTGGTGGACAATCATGCTCGTCGGGGCGGCGGCCTTGCTGTTTTGATGGGCGTAACGACGCTTGTCAACGATACTCTTTCTGCCAATGTTGCTTCTGAGGCTGGCGGTGGTGTGTTCAGTAAGGAGGAGGGTGAAGCGGGTAGCAGGCTGGATGTGCTGATTAGCCATGTTACCCTGGCTTATAACCAGGCTGGGCTGGGTGGAGGTCTTGCTGCTTTTGAAACGATGCAGGTCAAGAATTCCATTGTGGCATATAGTGCTTCGGGTGGCGACTGCGAAGGCAGTTTGGTTGCTTTGGGCGGGAATCTGAGCACTGATGGCAGTTGTACGGGTTTTTCGACGATGGCGGATCCGCTTCTGTTGCCGTTGGCTAACAACGGCGGTTTGACGTACACCCATGCCCTTGATAGCGGCAGCCCTGCAATTGACGCTGTGTCAGATTGCACTACGGTGAGCGGAGCGAGCGTAACGGAAGACCAGCGCAGCGTGCCGCGGCCGATGGGCGCTTCCTGTGATCTGGGTTCATACGAGTGGCGCCCACTTTTGTCTACGCCCCTGCCGGCGTCTTTGGCAATTACTGCCCGGGAAGATATTGCCTGCCGTGCGGGTCCAGGGAATGTTTATTCCGAGGTTGATTACCTCACGCAAGGGCAGCAGGCTGTGGTTACTGGGCGCAATCAAGAGAGTACCTGGCTGCAAGTGGAAGGGCCTAATTGGAGAAAATTGTGCTGGGTGTGGGCTGAATTAGTGGATAGCGGCGGTCAGGATATTGATCAGGTGCCGATAGCCACAGCGCCACCCCCACCTACACTCACGCCGACTTCTGTTCCCTCTCCACCTGCCTGTAGTTCCTACACCGACCAGCACTCTTGCGAGAGCAACGGTTGCGTTTGGCTCAAGAACGACACCTGCCATGAGCCTTGAGAACGCCTGCCGCTTATGTGAGCGGCGGCACCCGGCTTGCAGATCATCGTAGTGAGTGCCTATCGGCATTTTGCCGTCGCGGCGCTGGCGGCGGGCACGTTTTCCTTTGTGGTGAAAGGTCAGTTGGATTGGGAGACTGTGTGTGCTCCTGGCCAGAGAGGCCAAGATCCTGACAGACAGGAGATTGAAGCCACGGCGAGGGAGCGTCTGAAATCAAAAAAGCCCTGGTGGGATATCTTTCCCGCGCAGGGCTTTCTCTTTTGGGGAGGCTCAATGCTCATCGGGAGGCGGGTCGCTCATCAACCCCTTTTGCCAGGCGAAAACCGCTGCCTGGGTGCGGTCGGAAAGGTGTAGTTTGCTCAAAATGTTGCTGACGTGGCTTTTGACCGTCCGCTCGCTGATGACCAGTTGCCCGGCGATGGCGGCGTTGCTCATCCCCTGGGCGATCAACCGGAGTACTTCCAGTTCACGCTCGGTCAGTTCGGCGAAAGGCGCGGGCGCGGTGGGGGAGGGGGAAGGCTCGCGGGCAGCGTGCAGTTCCTGGATCAGACGTGCGGCCACACGGGGGTGCAGCATGGCCTCCCCCCGTGCTGCCTTGCGTATCGCATCGGCCAGGCTTTCCGGCGCGATGTCTTTCAGCAGGTAGGAAATTGCTCCGGCGCGAATCGCGGGGAAGATGTGCTCGTCTTCGTGGTACGAGGTAAGCACGATGATCTGCGTGCGGGGGCTGATGCGTTTGACGGCGCGGGTGGCCTCGATGCCGTCCATGCCGGGCATCACCAGGTCCATCAGGGCGACGTCGGGGGCGTGGCGGGCGGCGAGGCGCACGGCCTCTTCGCCGGAAGCGGCCTCGGCGACCACGGCGATGTCGGGGCAGGTTTCCAGGAAGGCTCGCACGCCCTGGCGCACCACGCTGTGGTCGTCCACGACCATCACGGTAATCGGCTCGGCCATATGGGGTCTCCTTCGTGGTATTTCGTATAGCCAATAAATCTATTGTTTTGCTACACCCAACAACACCCCAAACAGGGGTCAGGGCTGTTTCAGGGGAACGATGGCCTCCACACGGGCGCCCTGCCCGGGGTGGGTGGTGACTTCCAGCCGCCCACCAAGGCGCTGCACCCGCTCTGCCATGCTGGTCAGCCCCAGGCCGCGGCCGCGCGCCGTTGCCGGCTCGAAACCCTGCCCGTCGTCTTCCACCGTCAGATGCACCGCGTCGTCGCCCCATGCCAGCCGCACCCGCACCTGCCGCGCGCCGCTATGTTTGGCAGTGTTGGCGAGGGCTTCCTGCGCCACCCGCAGCAGTGCCTGGGCGGTTTCCAGCGGCAGCCGTTGCTCGTGCTGCACCCGGAAATCGGCGGCAATGCCCGTCTGGCGAGCCCAGGTTTCCAGATGCTCCCGCAAGGCAGCGACCAGCCCTTTATCTTGCAGGGCGGCGGGGCGCAGTTCCCGGATGAGCGCCGTGAGTTCCTGCTGGGCCTGGCGAATAAGGGCATCGGCCTGGGTCACGGCGACCTGGGCTTCTTTGGGTTGTTGGGGGAGCAGGCGGCGAGCGGCGGCCAGTTGCATCCCTGCGGCAAAGACCTGTTGCTTGACCGCGTCGTGCAGGTCGCGCGCCAGGCGGTTGCGCTCTTCCAAAGCGGCCAGCGCCTGGCGGCTGTGAAGGAGGTTTTCCAGTTGCTCGGCCATGCGATTGAGCCGCTGCGCCAGGGCGCCCAGTTCGTCGGGGGAGGGGTCGCGCACCTGGGCAGAAAAATCGCCGCGGCTCCAGGCGTCGGCGGCCTCGCTGAGGGCTGTCAGGCGGCGGGTCAGGCCGCGGGCGGTCAGGAAGCCGAACAGGGTGCCGATGAGCGCAGCGAACAGCGTGATGACCGCCGCGCTGGGAAGGAGGGTATTCAGCACTTCGCGTGGCCATTGCCGCAGCGAGGCAGGCCAGATGATGTGCAGCAAAAGCGCCCCCGCGACGTGCCCGGCGGCGTCGGTGATGGGCGTGGCGAGGTACAGTCCCTTGTTGTCGGCAAAACTCAGCGCGCCGCTATCCCGCTCACCGGCCAGTGCCCGCCCCGTCAGCCCGAGGGCTTCCGCGGGCAGGCAGGCTTCCAGCGGTGTGCCCTTGCCGCAGGGCAGTTGGGGGTAAGCGGCTACGGCTTCCCCCTGTGCGTCCGTCACCACAGCCCAGTGCAGGCTGGCGGGGTTCAGGTTGAGTTTGATGCCCTGCTGGCTGGCGCGTGTCAGGCGGCCTTCCTCCACCAGCGTTTTCAGCCAGTTTTCCAGCGCGGCGCGGTCGGGCGGCGCGGCTTCCAGCGCCGGGGCCAGTTCTGTGGTTGCACTGTTCAGAACGGGCACCAGCAGGCGCGGCAAGGTGCCGGCGCGGGTCAGCAGGAAAGCCGCCACCGCCAGCAGACCAATTTCGATCAGGAAGATGGCTCCGGCGGTAACGAGGGTATAGGAAAGGGTGAGTTTCCAGCGCAGGCGCATGGGAAGAGGTAAGTGGTGGGGTGGGAGCGGCGATTGCGAACGGCAAGGATATTGGTAACTGTTCAGCCCTGGCAAAGAGAAATCGCAGATGCCGCAAACAGAAAACCACAGAAGGCACAGAAATGCCACTGAAAACACAGAAACGGAGCAATTTGTGAAGCGTTATTTCGTCAATGCGCGGAATCCGAAGTAACGCCGTGCCAGATTGACGACGCTCTCTGCGTCTCTTTGCGCCTTTGCATTAAATCCGCGTCTATCCGTAATTATCCGCGTTCATCCGCGGGCTGTTTTCCAAAGGCTGAACAGTTACGGATATTGTACTTCATCCCTGCGGGCAGGGCGGCGAGGAAGGGCCTCAGGCTGTGATATCCTGCCGCTGGAAGGCCCACCACGCGAGGGCAAGGCCCGCGAGGGTGTAAGCAGCCAGCAGCAGCGCGGCCGTGCCGGGGGAAAGCAGGGGCGCAGCGCCGGAGGCTCCGCTGACGCCTATGCTGACTTCCGTGCCCGGGGCAATGCCTTTCAGCAGGCTCTCTCCTGCCATCGCAGGCAGGTAACGGGCAAAGCGCGCTGTTTGGGGCGATGCCAGCAGGAGCACTTTGGCGGCCATGTTTTCCACCAGCAGATTGTAGCCCAGGCCGACGCCCACGGCGGTCAGGGTGGAGCGGGCAAGGATGGCCACGAGCACTGTCAGCGCGGCGTAGGGAGCCAACCCCAGGGCAGCCGCGCCGATACCCGTCAGGGCCTTGCCCCATGGCAGCGCGTGCCAGGGCAGACTGCCGCTGCCTTGCAGCGTGTAAATGCCTGTCGCGGCAGCCCCGGCAGCGAAAGCGGTGACGGCCAGCACGACCAGCGCGGCGGCCAGTACGGCGGCCTTGCCCAGCAGGTAAGCCCCGCGCCCCACGCCGCGGCTGAGCCAGAGATGCACCGTTCGCCAGGTGTATTCCTGGCCGGTCAGCGCGGCGGCCAGCACGACCGCAAACAGCCCGCCCAGCCCGCTGCCCCCCGCGAAGGCCAGCCCGCCCAAAAAGCCTTGCGGCCAGCGCAGGGAGGCTTTGAGGGCCTCGAGGGCTTCCGGCGGCAGGCTCTGCTGCCGGGAAGAGGCCAGTGCTGCCATCAGCGCGAGATGCAGCCCGGCGACGATCAGGGCAAAAATGCCCACCTCGGCCCAGAGCAGCGCGCGGCTGGTGAGTTTGCGGCATTCGGTGCGGGTCAATGCAACGATGGTTTGCAGAGCGGTCATGGTTTTCCTCTCATTGTTGGGACGGAGCCGCAATTGCGGCCATGAAAAAGGCTTCCAGATCCTGGTGGCCGTGCAGCAGGTTGGCTACCGGCCCCTGTGCCAGCAACTGGCCGCGATGCAGCACCGCGACGCGGTCGCAGACCTGTTCTACCTCGTGCAACAGGTGGCTGCTGAGGAAGACGGTCACGCCATCGGCGGTGAGTTCGCGCAGCAG
This sequence comes from Anaerolineales bacterium, assembly GCA_027026295.1. Lineage (GTDB taxonomy): Bacteria > Chloroflexota > Anaerolineae > Anaerolineales > DRMV01 > DRMV01. Next base: position 8,019 of record JALVOR010000308.1, read on the forward strand.
CGTGCGCATCTCGGCCATCCCCACGGGGTCGAGGCCGCTGGTGGGTTCGTCCAGGATGAGCAGGCGAGGGCGGTGCAGCAGGGCGGCGGCCAGTCCCAGGCGCTGTTTCATGCCGGTGGAGTAGGTCTTGGCCTTGCGGTCGGCGGCGGCTTCCAGACCCACTTGCCCCAGCACCGCAGCAATGCGCGCCTCGTTCACGGTGGGGTACAACCGTGCCAGCAGGCGCAGGTTGGCGCGACCGGAAAGGTAGGGGTAAAATCCCGGTGCGCCGACCAGGGCGCCGACTTCCCGCAGAGGGGTGGTGTCTTCCGGCGTGACCGGGCGGCCAAAGACCTCTACACGTCCGCCCGTCGGGCGCAGCAGTCCCAGAATCATGCTAATGGTGGTGGTCTTTCCGGCCCCGTTGGGGCCCAGGAAGCCAAAACATTCGCCGACTTGCACTTCCAGCGTCAGGTTTTCCACGGCCTTCACACCCTTGAAGCGCTTGCTCAGGTGGCTCAGGCGTAACACATTTTCTGGCATGGTCGGTTCTCCTTATCGTCATAGGGAAGGCGGTGGTCCGCTTTGAGGCTATCTTCGCACTTTTTCGGCGAAAACGCATCGGCCTGCGGGCGGGGTTGACCCTGTCCCTGAGAAGGATTTTGCTGTTGGGGAATTTCATCCCCCGGGCGGAAGACAAGATGCCGGGAATGCGGTATGCTTTTGGCAGGCAAGCCGCGTTTTACGATTCCAAAAGGAGGAATGTATGTTGACCCATGAACCGGAACTGGAAACCGTTGCACGAGAGATGGAAGCCGCACTCGGCGAAAAAGACTTTGCCAAAGCCCGCTATCAACTGCGGATGAGGGTGACGCAGTTCGTCATTGGCCTGCTGATGCCGCTGGTCATGATTGTCCTCTGGCTGCTGACTGGCTGGGCTGTGGCGCTGCGCGATGCCTTGCATGCCAACGATGTCTGGTGGGCGACCTGGCTGGCGCTGGCCGTTTTCATGCTGGTTTCTGCGGTGGTGGATTTGCCCCTTGCGTGGTATTTTGGCTTCCGGCTGGAGGAACGCCTGGGCACCAACCGCCAGTCTTTCGGCGGCTGGCTGTGGGACGAAATCAAAGAGACCGCCCTAAACATCCCCTTGCAGAGCGCCCTCTTTTTGGGGCTGTACCTGGTCTTCCGCCGCTGGCCCGACCGCTGGCTTCCGGGGTTGATTGCAATCGTCGTGGTGTTCATGGTCGTCTTTTACCTGCTTTCCCCGGTCTTTCTGCGGATGCGCTACAAGACCGAGCCGCTGGATGAGCCCGGCCTGGAAGCGCGTCTGCGTGACCTTTTTGCCCGGGCAGGGGTGCCTTTTGGCGGGCTGGCGGTGCTCAAGGCTGCGGAGAAGAGCAGCCGCGGGAATGCTGCTGTGGTGCCCAAGGGGGCAGGCAATGAGGTGGTGATTTCCGACACGCTGCTGGAAGCCGCCGACCCCGCGGGCGTGGAGGCGGTCATTGCCCACGAGTTGGGGCACAAGGTGCATCGCGATCTGCTCAAGGTGATGGTGTTCCTGGGGGTGGCTTTCGTGGGGGTGTTGGCGGTGGGTTATGGCGTGCTGCAAACCCTTGGGCGCTGGGACGGCTTGGGCGGCCCTGCCGACGTGGCGACGTTCCCCCTTTTGACAGCAACGGTGGCGTGGCTGTTCGCTGCACTGCAGGTGCTGCTCAACGCTTACAGCCGCCGGATCGAGCGGGCAGCCGATGCGTACGCTCTGCAGATGACCAATAACCCTGTT
>JALVOR010000309.1 GCA_027026295.1 Anaerolineales bacterium
AGCAATCGTAGGGCTTGAAGCCTGCGCTGAAGAGCGCCGTGGGGGAAAACAAGGTGAGCGCGGCAAGGCTTGCTGCCGTTGCCCGGCGAGGAGAGGTCAGGAAACGGGCGAGGCGGGCCTTGCCCGGCGCACCGCGCCACGCCCACAGCGCGATGAGGAATGCTGCCAGGGCAAAGAGGGTTTCCTTGTGCAGAGAGCCGAGGTGGAGCGTGTGTAACGCCTGGTAATACAGGCAGCGTACCAGTTTGTGCTGGCGGAAAACCCCTGCAATTGCTGGAATGAGCGCGCTGAACCAGATCGCCCCTGCCAGCAGGGGATGCTGGTCTTCCCGCAAGGCGGTGGTTTCAAAGGCTAACCCAAAGGCAACCAGCACCAGGGGGGCGAAGAAGCCAAAATAGGCTGGAAGGTTGAACATCAGCGTGCCTTGTTTTCCGATGGTCACCCACAGGTGCATGAGCAGCACACCCCAGGTAAGGAATGCCAGCCCTGCGGCAGCGCGCCAGCGGAAGTTGTCCGTTTTGGCTGCTTTACGCCGCCAGGCATAAAGCAAGCCGGCGGCCAGTGCGCCCGCTGCTGCCCAGAAAACGGGGTATACGCTTAGAACTTCTGTCAGTGCCTCGAGTTGATGGCCGCGCCCCGCGAGAACGGTGTGTGAGATAAGTTCTTCTCCGAAATCCAGGCCTGCCCATGGAGATAGCCCTTGCAGGCTGTGGGGCAGCCAGCGCGTCCATAGAAACGTGATGTCGGGCCAGTAAGCAGTGTACACGATGGCAGGTGCGAGCAGTGCGCCCAGCCACGCCCAGCGCGCCTTTCGCCAGCCGTAAGCCCACGGGGGAAAGAGAAAGGCAAACACCCAGACCAGAATCAGGTTGATGCGGGTGACGCTGACCACTCCTGCCAGCAACCCGCCGATGAGCAGGTGCCACGGGCGCGGATTTTCCTGTAAAAGGAAAAACAGGCTCCATACGGCGAGGCAGGCGCCAAGGCTTTCGCTGACCGAAAGGCTGTAAACCCGGGCTAACGCCACGGTGGCTGTCATCATCCACAGGGAAAGGGCTGCCAAACGCCGGTTGGTGAGGCGGGCGAGCAGCGCCCACGTGCCCACCAGCGCGCCCACGGAGGCAGCAAGGGAAAAATAACGCCCGGTTGCCAGGCCGGGGCCAAAGAGATATTGCGCCGCCCCGTAGAGCAGGAAGGAGAGGGGCATTTTGTTCGTCCACGGGCCGTAAGGCTGGAAGGGACGGTACACGCCGCGGACGAACAGCCAGCCTTTGTAGAGATAGGCGCCTTCATCCATGACGACCTGCTGGATATGGGCAAAGTACCAGCCCAGCAGCATATAGACCCCTAACGCAGCGAGCCCGGCGGCAAGCCAGTATTTGTGGTTTGCTTCTTTTGCCCACCCAATCAAGCCGATACCCTTTCCGTGCAGAATTGTACGCTCGCTCATTATACCGCTGCCGTTGTGTTTTTTTGAAATCTTTACCGCCCCAGCCGGTTTGGTGGTAAGATTAGAAGGGAAATCTTTTTCAGGCTTGCGAGCCCGTGTTCAGGAGATTGTTATGCCCAACGGAACGCCAATCAACCGCCAATGGATTTTTGTAACCAGACAAGGGATTATTGCGATTGACTGGGGTAACGGTATTGCTCAGGACATTGTAAGCGGTGATTTCTTTGAGTACAGGGAATCGCTGTACAGCCATCCTGCTGATGATCGCGAACTCGACCAACTGATTCGTATGGGGCGCGTTGAAAGTTATGACCGCACTACGGCTTATGTTTATTCCCTCCCCGAACTGCCTCGTCGCACACTTGACTGAATTTGTCAACTTGTGAGTCGTTCCCTGGGCTTCCCCCGCAAGGCAACAAAACAACGGCTCGCGAACCGCACTTTCTGTTTTCCTTTTCTCCAAAGGAGGTTTTCCATGTCCAACCCTCGTGTTGTTCACCCTCCGCGAGGCCGCCAACTGCACTGCAAGAACTGGCAACTGGAAGCCCCCTTCCGCATGATTCAGCACAACCTCGACCCCGAAGTGGCCGAGCGCCCCGAAGACCTGGTGGTCTACGGCGGTCGCGGGCAGGCCGCCCGCGACTGGGATGCTTTCGACGCCATCTTAGCCACCCTGCAGAAGATGGACGTCGACGACACCCTGCTGGTGCAATCGGGCAAGCCGGTGGCGGTGTTCAAAACCCACATCGATGCCCCGCGCGTCCTCATCGCCAACGCCAACCTGGTGCCCCACTGGGCCACCTGGGAAATCTTCGACGACCTGGCGCAAAAGGGGCTCATCATGTACGGCCAGATGACCGCGGGTTCGTGGATTTACATCGGCACCCAGGGCATTTTGCAGGGCACGTACGAAACCTTGGGCTCGTTGGCTCGCCAGCGGGGCTGGAAGTCCCTCAAGGGCAAGTTCGTGCTCACCGCGGGGCTGGGCGGCATGGGCGGCGCGCAGCCCTTGGCCATCACCATGAACGAAGGCGTAGGCCTCGTCGTGGAAGTCGACCCTGCCCGCGCCCAACGCCGCCTGGAAATCGGCTACGTGGATGTCGTGGTGGATGATCTCGACGAAGCCCTCCGCTTGGTGGAGGCCGCGGTCGAAGCCGGGGAAGCCAAATCCATCGGCCTGATTGGCAACGCAGCGGATGTGTACCCCGAACTGGTGCGCCGCGGCATCACCCCCGATGTGGTCACCGACCAAACGCCGGCCCACGACCTGTTGGAATACGTGCCCAGCGGCCTCAGCGTCGAGGAATCCAAACGCCTGCGCAAGGCCGACCCCGCGGCACACCGCAAAATGGCGCTGGAATCCATCGCCCGCCACGTCCAGGCCATGCTCGACTTCCAAAAGGCCGGCGCGGAGGTGTTCGACTACGGCAACAACATCCGCCAGCAGGCCTACAACTTCGGCGTGGAAGACGCTTTCGCCTTCCCTGGCTTTGTGCCCGCCTACATCCGCCCGCTGTTCGAGGAAGGCAAAGGGCCGTTCCGCTGGGTGGCGCTTTCCGGCGACCCGGAAGACATTTACCGCACCGATGAAGCCATCCTGGCGCTCTTCCCCGAAGACGAGCACCTGCACCGCTGGATCAAGCAGGCGCAGCAGAAGGTGCCCTTCCAGGGGCTGCCCTCGCGCATTTGCTGGTTGGGCTACGGCGAGCGCGACCAGGCCGGGTTGATGTTCAACCAACTGGTGGCGGAAGGCATCGTGAAAGCGCCCATCGTGATTGGCCGCGACCACCTGGACGCCGGTTCG
>JALVOR010000310.1 GCA_027026295.1 Anaerolineales bacterium
TTGTGACCATGCCCGGCGACACTTTCACCCTGGCATGGGGCATCAAGAACACCGGCTCCTGCCCGTGGGAAGGCGCGCTGACGTTATCCGCCGCGGCAGATTCGCCCCTGCAGGCAAACGGGCAGGTTGCTCTCACCCAGGCCGTTGCTCCCGGCAACAGCATTACGGTGGAACTCAACGCTGCGGCCCCCGCGGCGGGCACCTACGATGGCGCATGGCAGATCGCCCTTGCCTCTGGCGAAATGCTGCCCGTGACCCTGAACGCCCGTGTGCAGGTGGTCGAACCCACGGCGACCATTACGCCTACCCCCGGCGCGCCGATCTTCAAACAGGGGCACGCCGACCTTTACATTGGCGGGCCAGTGCTCAATTTCGACAACGGCCTGTATGACCTGATTTACAATGGTGACATCAAAAACCCCCGCACCTACACGCTACTCCATGTCCACAACGGCGTATATTTCTATCAGCGGCAGGTCTGGCCGCTCGACATGGCAGATTGTTACAACGCCCCCTACACCCTCTACAACGGCATTTCCAACGTGCCCATGCGGGTCGGCGAAATTTACTGCTACACCACCAACGAAAACCGCGTCGGCGCCATGCGCATCGATGGCGTGTATACCGACAACGAAGGACGCCCCCACGTGCTTTTGACCTACATCACCTGGGCTGTCTTCCTTCACCGCTAAATGCTTCTCATTGTTCGCCGTAAGGCAACAGGCCACGGATGACAACGGATGCTCGCGAAGTTTTTTAACGCCAAGGCGCCAAGAAAGCAAAGAGCGTAAAGAAGGCAAAAAACGCACAGGGCGTTGTCAATTTGGCACTATTTCGGACGCTACGAACTGTGACGAAGTAATGCTTCACGAATGGCCTTATTTCTGTGTTTTCTGTTTTGCCCAAAAACGCATCTATTCAGCCTCAGCCAAGAAAAACCGCAGATTCCGCTCCGTTTCTTGGCGCCCTTGGCGTCCTAAAAATCCGCGGCCATCCGTTTTATCCGCGTTATCCGCGGCCTATTTTTCCAAGGCTGAACAGTTACCCAAAAACAAGTAGATTCCCCTGACCTATGGCACGCATTGGCATCAGCCCCACCCGCAAGCAGACCAGTTCCTACCGTCCCGCACCGGTGACGGTGGTGGTGCTGGTGCACATCCCCTACCTGGAAGGCTATTTCACCCAGCGGCTGGACATTCTGAAAGCCGTGCTGCAGGCTATCGTCCAGCACACCACCTACCCCCACGACCTGCTGGTTTTCAACAACGGCAGTTACCCGGAAGTCGGCAACCACCTCGAAGCACTCCGCCACAACGGAACGGTGGACTACCTGCTGGGTTCCCACCGCAACATCGGGCAATTCAACGCCATCCGCATGGCCTTCGAAGCCGCCCCGGGGGACTACGTGGCTTATGTGGAAGACGATGTGCTGCTTTACCCCGGCTGGCTGCAAGCCGAAATGGCCGTGCTGGAAGCCTTCCCCGAGGCGGGCATGGTGAGCGGCGCACCGGTGCGCATGGCAACCCGATTGCCGCATCGCGCGCTGGAAGCCTGGCTGCAAAACCCGCCGCCCGATGCCGAAGTGCGCCGCGGGCGTTTCGTGCCCGATGCGTGGGAAGCCGACTGGGCCGAGAGCACAGGCAGGGACCCTGCCGAGCACCTCGCCGCCACGCAGGATTGGGAGGACCTCGTGCTGGTGCGCAACGGCGTGGAAGCCTTCGCTGCCGCATCGCATTTTCAATTTCTCTCGCCCAAGGAAGTGGCGCTGCAAGCCCTGCCCGAAGGATGGTTTCCCAAACTCATGGGGCCGCTGGAGCGCTACGACGAAGCCATCGACCGCATGGGGCGCCTGCGGCTGGCAACCATGCAACGCTACGCCCGCCACCTCGGTAACGCCCTGACCCCCGCCCTGCGCGCCGATCTCGAAGATTTAGGCATTGACCCGGAAGCGCCCGCCTTCCGCCAGCGGGAACGCCCCCACTGGCTGCTGCGCATCCCCGGCAGCGGGCGGCTGCTGTGGCCGCTCTATCGTTACCTGTTTCGCGTGCTGCACCACGTGGAGTAACCCCATGCGCTTTCTGATTGCCGGCCTGGGTTCCATCGGGCGGCGGCACCTGCGCAACCTGCTCGCCCTCGGCGAGCGCGACATCGTGCTCTATCGCACCCATCGCGCCACCCTGCCCGACGACGAACTGGCCGACTTCCCCGCCGAAACCGACCTGGGGCGCGCCCTGGAACGCTTCCAGCCCGACGCGGTCATCGTCGCCAACCCCACCGCCTACCACCTTGACGTTGCCATCCCCGCTGCCGAGGCGGGCTGCCACCTGCTGCTGGAGAAGCCCATTGCCCACGACATGGAAGGCGTTGCCGACCTGCAACGGGCTGTAAAAGCCAGCGGCGTGCGGGTGCTGGTGGGCTTCCAGTTTCGCTTTCACCCCACCTTGCGGCAGGCGAAAGCGTGGCTGAGCGAAGGGGCGATTGGCCGCCCGCTGTTCGTGCGCGCCCACTGGGGCGAATACCTGCCCGACTGGCACCCCTGGGAGGACTACCGCCAGAGTTACGCCGCCCGCGCCGACTTGGGCGGCGGCGTGGTACGCACCCTCAGCCACCCCATTGACTATCTGCGCTATCTCTTGGGCGATGCAGAAGTTATGTGGGCATACACCGGCCACATCAGCCCCCTGGAACTTCAGGGCGTGGAAGATTTCGCCGAGATTGGCTTCCGCTTTGGCAATGGCAGCCTTGCCAGTCTGCACCTCGACTACTTCCAGCGCCCCCCTGCCCACTGGCTGGAAATCAGCGGCACCGAGGGCACCATCCGCTGGAATTACGCCACGGGCGAAGCCAAACTGTGGGCAACAGGGGCGAATACGTGGAAAACCGCCCACCTGCCAGCAGGCTGGGAGCGCAACACCATGTTTTTGAACGAAATGGCGCATTTTCTTGCCGTGGCGCGCGACGAAGCCAGGCCGCTTTGCACCCTCGATGACGGCATTCGCGCGCTGGAACTTACTATTAGTGCATTACAACACACTCACTGACGCACAACAGAACCCTTGTCAGGAGTATATGCCATGACTCATGTGGGGATACCTTATCATCGTTGGGATTACTATTCCTATCAATATAACGTGGTGAATGCAGTGCCAGAAGCCACTTACGTCCCCGTCAAAGATGCTTTCGGAATAATCGTCCGTATGCTCCGAAGAGTCAACTCTAAATTACAACGCCTGACAAACAAGCAATGGCTTCTGCACTTCAACCTGAACAACCAGTTCTTCGATGCCGACCTAAACCAAGTAGACATCATCCACCTGTTCAACGGCGTCAGTTACGGACGTACACCGTGGGTCACCACTTTTGAAACCTTGGTGCCGCGCTTTCGAGAAGTGCTGGCTTCTTTGCCTGCCCAAGAACCGAACTTCACCCCTTTCCAACGCTGGCGCTTTGTACGGGCACTGGAAGCACTGGCCGCTCCGAACTGCCGCACTGTGCTGGCGTTATCAGAATGCGCCGTGAAGGTGGAACAACACATCCTCACATGGGGGCCCAGCCGCCTGGCAACAGCAATCAAGGCCAAACTGTCTGTCTTGCCGCCCCCCCAGCCATTGCACGTGGCCTCTTACGAGGAGAAACCCGTTTCGCTCGCCCCCCCATGGCGTTTCATGTTCGTGGGGCACGACTTTTTCCGCAAGGGCGGATTGGAAATGCTGGAAGCGTTCATCGCCGTAAAGCAACGCACCCACGCCCCCATCCGGCTGCTCATTGTAAGCCGCCTGCAAATTGACGATTATGCTACCAAATCCACTTTCGAAGACCTCCGAAAAGCCCAATCCCTTTTGGAAGCCCACAAGGATTGGATTGAATACACCCCACACCTGCCCCACAAAGAAACCCTGGAACGCATGAAGCAAGCCCACATTGGTCTCTTACCCACCTACGCCGACTCTTACGGCTATGCCGTGCTTGAATTCATGGCCTCAGGATGCCCCGTCGTGACCACAAACGTGGAAGCCCTGGCGGACGTCAACACCCCTCAGCGAGGGTGGATCGTTCCCGTTCCCCGCGACCCGCTTGGCAGCGCTTTATATCAAAGCCGGGAAGGCCGCGAGCAGGTAAGCAAAGCCATTCGAGCAGGATTGGAGCACACTTTGGAGGAAATCCTCGCCAACCCCGACCAAATTGCAACCAAAGGGGCGAACGCCATTCGCTACATTCGCGACGTTCACGACCCCCGCCAACACGCAGCAACCCTGAGGCGCATTTACACGGGAGAGGCCACCGATTGAGAATTTCAAAACATCCTGTTCACAAAAAACGAAAAAGCGGACTGCAAAAGCAGCCCGCTTTTTTTGTTATAGACACGGTTTGCCCAAAGGCTTACTCGTGATATTCCGCGTAGGCTTCCTCGGCCTGGTCTTGCAGGTCTTTCAGTACCTGCGGAATCTGGTCTTTGCTGAAGCCTTCCTGGAAGATCTGGGCCAGGGTGTCGCCCATGGCTTTGCGCACCGAACTCCAGGAAGCATCCCGCGGCTCGAACTTGCCGTAACCGTTCAGCACGGCCTCGCGGACAGCAGCCCAGCGCGGATGGCTCTTGACGTAGTCTTCGAGGTAGTTGAAGGTGGTGTCGCGGGTCGGGAAGTAGCCGCTGGCTTCCACCCACTTGGCCTGATTTTCGGGCGTAGTGAACCACTTGATGAACAGCCACGAGGCCAGTTCCTGTTCGGGGGTGGATTTCACGATAGCAAAGGAAGGCCCGTACACATCCATCACGGGCGTGCCAGAGATCGACGGGAAGGGAATCAGCGTCCATTCGTCGGTGCTGTTGTTTTCCTTCATTGCCTTTTCCTGGTAAGGAATACCGGCAATGCTGCTGGTGGTGAACAGCGCCTGGCGGGTGGCGAATTCGGGGTTCGGGTACTTGTTCACGCCGCTCCAGGCGCAGCCTTCGTCATACATGTCCTTCAGGTATTCCAGAGCAGTCTGCGCCGCCGGGGTGGTGAAGGTGTACTTGCCGCTATTGTCGGTGATTTCACCGCCGAAAGCCCAAATCCAGTTGGTGATGACCGAAGCGCCGGGGTAAAGGATGTAGCCGCCGGTGCCGTCGTTGTCGGGGTTGTCGTCTTCGTTGTTGGCTTTCGCGGCAGCGCAGGATTGCGCCTTGAATTCGTCCACTGTCTTCGGCGGGCTGTCGAAGCCGAGTTCCTTTGCCCAGGTTTCGTTGTAGAACATCACCTGAGCAGAACGCATGACCGGGAAGCCCAGCCGCTTGCCATTGACCACGTCCTGGCTCCAGAACGCGGGGTAGAAGTCAGCCTGGTCTTCCTTGGAAAGCCCATACACGGGGTCATCGACATAGGGTGCCATGTCGGCAATCACGCCGCCAGCATCGTCCCACGCCAGCATCTGGTTGTTGTAACCCACCACCAGGTTGGGCAGGTCACCGGAGTTGATGGCCGCGTTCATCTTGTCGAACATCTGGCCATAACCCTGCTGGTTTTCAGCCTGCACCGTGATGCCCCATTCGTTGGTGGCGTTGAATTCGTCCACCATCTTCTGGAGTTCTTCACCGGTGCCGCGGCTCCAGACATGCCAGAACGTGATGGTCACGCCCTGCAGGTCCTCCGGCTTGATGCCCAGGGGGCTTTCCGGCTGGGCAGGAGCCTCGGTCGGGGCTTCCGTCGCTGCGGGCGCTTCGGTTGCCGCGGGCGCTTCTGTCGCCGCAGGCGCCTCAGTAGGCTGAGGTGCAGCGGTGGGCGTGGCCTGCGAACCGCAAGCGCTCAGCACCACCGGCAACACGAAGGCAGCCAAAACAAGAATAGCGAGCAGTTTTTTGGCTTTCATCTTGCACTTCCTCCTTGAAGGGTTGTGGAGAAATGTGGAAAAAGCGGGCACGGTCACCCGTTTAAAGTCTACCATGCTTTCGCCGCCCTGCATGTGAGAATCATCACGAAAAGGGCTTTAACCTTTCTATTACATCCCGTTAATAAAGTTCTTGTAAAAGGTTGGTATGCTATGGGTGTACTTATTGCGAGCATTCCAGGCTTTTACGCCTGAAACAAGGAGGTTTCTATGGCCAAGATTATTGGCATCGACCTGGGTACGACCAACAGCGTTGTCGCAGTCATGGAAGGCGGCAATCCTGTCGTTATCCCCACCGCCGAGGGTTCCCGCCTGTGCCCTTCGGTGGTTGCATTTACGAAAAACGGTGAACGTCTGGTGGGGCAACTGGCAAAGCGTCAGGCCATCACCAACTCGGAAAACACCATCTACTCCATCAAGCGCTTCATGGGTCGGCGTTATGATGAAGTGGAAGAAGAACGGAACATGGTTTCCTACAAGGTGGTGAAGGGACCAGCGGGCGACGCCCGCGTCCACGTTCCTGCAACAGGCAAGGAATACACGCCCCAGGAAATTTCGGCGATGATCCTCGCCAAACTCAAGGCCGACGCCGAGGCCTATCTCGGCGAACCGGTGACCAAAGCCGTCATCACCGTGCCCGCCTACTTCAACGACAGCCAACGCCAGGCCACCAAAGACGCCGGCAAAATCGCCGGGCTGGAAGTGATGCGCATCATCAACGAGCCCACCGCCGCGGCGCTGGCCTACGGCCTGGACAAAAAGAGCAACGAGACCATTCTGGTGTTCGACCTGGGCGGCGGCACGTTCGACGTTTCCATTCTGGAAGTCGGCGATGGCGTCATTGAGGTGAAAGCCACCAACGGCGATACCCACCTGGGCGGCGACAACTGGGACGAGCGCCTGGTGAATTACCTCGCCGACGAATTCCAGAAGGAATATGGCATCGACCTGCGGCAGCAAAACGACGCCCTCCAGCGCCTGCGCGAAGCCGCAGAAAAGGCAAAAATCGAACTCTCCACGGTGATGGAAACCGAGGTCAACCTACCTTACATCACCATGGACCAGACCGGCCCGAAGCACCTGGTGACCAAGATCAGCCGCTCCAAGTTCGAGCAACTTACCGAAGACCTGGTCGAACGGCTGAAGGGGCCCTTCTTCGCAGCCCTCAAAGACGCCAACCTCAAGCCCGAAGACCTGGACGAAGTGGTGCTGGTCGGCGGCTCGACCCGTATGCCGATGGTGCAGCAACTGGTGCGCCAACTGACCGGCAAGGAACCGCACAAGGGCGTCAACCCCGATGAAGTGGTTGCCATTGGCGCCGCCATTCAGGCTGGCGTGCTGGGCGGCGAGGTGAAAGACGTCCTCTTGCTGGATGTTACCCCGCTCAGCCTGGGTGTGGAAACCCTGGGCGGCGTGATGACCGTGCTCATCCCCCGCAACACCACCATCCCGGTCAAGAAGACCGAAGTCTTCACCACCGCCGAAGACAACCAGACCGCGGTCGACGTTCACGTGCTGCAGGGCGAGCGCCCGATGGCTGCCGACAACATGAGCCTGGGCCGCTTCCGCCTGGAAGGCATCCCGCCTGCGCCGCGTGGCGTGCCGCAAATCGAGGTGACCTTCGACATCGACGCCAACGGCATCCTCAACGTCACCGCACGCGACAAGGCCACCGGCAAAGAGCAGAAAGTCACCATCACGGCTTCCACCAACCTGAACAAAGACGAAGTGGAACGCATGGTGCAGGAAGCCAAGGCGCACGAAGCGGAAGACAAACGCCGCCGCGACCTCATCGAAGCCCGCAACACTGCCGACGCGATGGCTTACCAGACCGAAAAGACGCTGCGCGAACTGGGCGACAAACTACCCGCCGACGAGCGCGAGCGCATCCAGAACAAGGTCAACGAACTGAAAGAGGCTCAAAAGAGCGACGACCTGGAGCGCATCAAGCAACTTACTGAAGAAGTGCAGCAAATCTGGCACACCATCAGCCAGCAACTTTACCAGCAGCAACAGCAGCAGCCCGGCGGTGCGGCCGCTCCCGGCGCCAACGGCGGCGAGGCTAACGGCACCACCGGCGACGCTGGCGAAGGCGAAGTGGTGGACGGCGAATTCCGCGAGGCATAATGCCTGAAACCGTGACCAAAGCCAACACCGGCATCTGGTTTTCAGATGCCGGTGTTTTCGTTTTGCTGGGGCAAAGGAGAGCCACAGATTGACACGATTGGAAACACAGAAGACACAGAAAAACCACGAAAACACAGAAATGCACTTTGCGTCTTTGTTTCCTCTGCGCCCTTTGCGTTATCTTGGCGTCCTAAAAATCAGCGGCCTTCCATTTTATCCGCGTGCATCCGTGGCCCATTTTCCCAAGGCTAAACAGTTGCGAGGCGTCATGTAAAACGCGCCTTCAGCGGCGCGAACAGCCGCCGGTACTGGTCGGTTTGCAGCACTTCGTTGGGGTCCAACTGCGCCTTGAGGTCGAAATAGCGCCGCAGGGTGTCTTCGCCCAACGAGGCCAGCCAGGCGTCGGGGGTCAGGGTGGCGTCTTTGGCCAAGTAAAAGCGCCCGCCTGCCTGCAGCACGATGCGGTTGAGCACGTCGGCCATATCCTGCAGGCGGCGGCGGTTGCCGCGGGTGACGCGGAAATCCATGGCCAGCGAAAAGCCGTCCACCGCGTGGGAAAGCAGGAAGCGGTCGGGGCGGTGGCGCTTGACCACGCCCAGGTAGGTGGGCAGGCCGTGGCGGTGGGTGGTTTCCAGCACTTCGCGGAAAGCCTCGTAGGCGTTTTCCTTGGGCACGAAGCACTGATACTGAATCAGCCCGCCCTTGCCGTAGGCGCGTTCCCAGTGGGGAACATAGTCGAGCAGGAAGTTGAACGCCGCGTGGGACTGGCGGAAGGTCTTGTGGTTCCCCAAGGTGCGGGCGCTGAGGTATTTGGCCGTGTTGATGCCCCACAGGCCGAGGCGGTTCATGAAGGGGCGCATGAACATCCACAGCACGCTCTTGGGCACGAAGAGGATGTTTTCGGGCAAGGTCTGGTAATCCAGCGCCAGGGTGCGCGCGGGGTGCCGGTCTTCGCCGGGTTCCAGATAGCGGGCAACGTGAATCTGCCCCCGCCCCAGACCCTTGCACTGGGCCGTGCCGTCTAACCAGGCGACCACATAGTCGCTGGATTCCTTGTGCGCGTCCAGGTCGTCTAACATTTGCTTCAGGTGGGGCACCGACCACGCGCCGACTTCCACTTCGCCGGAATGCACCTTGTGCAGCCGCAGGGTGATTTCAGTGAACACCCCCAGCGTGCCCATACTGCTCACCAGCGCGGGGAAGAGGTCGTCGTCGGGGGAAAGGGTAACTTCCTCGCCCGTGGGCAGCAGCGCCCGCAGGCGGGTAACGTGCTCGCCGATGGTGCCGGCCAGCCAGTTGTTCTTGCCGTGCACATTGGCCGCTAAGCAGCCGCCGATGGTGGGCTTCATGGTGCCGGGCACCACCGCAGGCCACCAGCCGTCTTCCAGGGCGTATTGCCACAGGCGCTCGATGGTCACGCCCGGCTCCACGGTGATTTCGCCGCTGTCGGGGTTCCACGCCAAGATGCGGTTCATGCGCCGCAGGTCGAGCACCACCCCGCCGGAAGCCATGTGGGGGTCGCCGTAACTGCGGCCTGCGCCCCGCAGCGCCACCCGCAGGTTGCGTTCTTGGGCTTCGCGGAGGAAGTGGGCAACCTGCTCCGCGTGGGTCGGGCGGAAGACGTAAGCCGGCGCGCTGATGCTGTGGCCGAAGTTTTCCAGCCGGCGGAGATGGTCGAGGGAGAGGGTGAGGTGAGAGGGCATGGGGGGCCTCGGGGGATGAGGATTCAAGATTTAGGAT
>JALVOR010000311.1 GCA_027026295.1 Anaerolineales bacterium
GGGCGGCAATGGAGGTGGAAGTGGGGGGCGACACGCCGGTGGCCGACTGGGCAGGTAAGGGCGAGTCGCAGCAAGTGGAACCGGTCGGGGCGACGGATGCTGCGCTGGGCGAGCCGCTGGAAAGCGCCCTCGGCCACGCCGCGGCGTTAGCCGTGGAAAACCGCCCTGCAGCGATATGGCGGCGGCTGCATGGCGCGGCGGTGTGGGTGTTCGAAGACACTATCACGGGCATCCACAGCCTGCAGGCTGCCCGACGGCTGCTGGAGGCAACGGGTGTTCGTATAGCCGTTTACCCTGTGGGGATTGCCACCGCCGAAGCCAAACGCCGCGCCTTGGCTGCTGCCGGGGCGCAGGTCTATGGGGCCTTTGCCGAGGCGTTGGAGAGCGTCATCGGATAACCATTTAGGGGAATCGGCCGCGGATGCACGCAGATAATTACGGATAAGCGCGGATAAGGGCGGATTTTAGGTCGCCAAGGGCGCCAAGCAGGGCGGGATGCCGTCCCTCCTACAACAACGCCCTCGTTCTAAAGTGCCCTTCTGTGTTTTCTGCGCTTTCTCTGTGTCTTCTGTGGTTTTCTGCCTGCGTAACCTATCGTCTCTCTTTGGGGCTGAACGATTACGGTGGATGTTTTTCTGCAGAATTTGAGGCTTCTCCGGTTATTCCCCACAGCCTTCTTGCCACGCAATTTGCCCTTCTGCCACCACCAGCGCCCCCGCGGGCACGGCTTCCCCGCCGGGCAGGAAGGTGGGCGCCAGGCCGCTCTGCGGGTTGAGGCGATACCAGCGGGTTTGCAGAGGGTAACAGCCGGGGGCGAGGTGTACCGGCCAGGTCATGGATTCGACCATGAAACGGCCAGCCTGCCAGGTTTCCGGTGGGTGTTGCAGTAGGGGCAGGTGCACCCACCGCTCGCCCGCGGGGGCGCGGCCGCCTGCCAAGGTGATGAGCAGGCCTTCTTCCAGCGCGGTGGGTTGCCATTCCCACACGAAGCGGGCTTCCAGCGCGGTGTGCGCCGCGTTGGACCGGAATGCGACGCAGCGCAGCGTCAGACCGTTCTCCACCGGCAGGTTGACCTGCTGCCCGCCCGCACAGAGGCTGGCGTCGGCAGCCGCCACGACCGTGCCCCGCGTGGTAAGGCTTTCCCCGGCGTCGCGGCGGAAGAAGAAGACGCCGTCGTAGCGGTCGATGAGGTGCCATGCGGGGTTGGCGAGCAGCCATAGCAGGGCTTCGTGGTCGTTGAGGAAGTCGCCCGTGGTGGTGTCAAGCAGGTCAATGGCGGCTTCCTGCGCCGGTCGGGCGGTTTCGGGCGTGAAGGAGCCGGTGGGCAATATCCACGGGCGGGCGGCGAAGAAGGGGGTAATCTCAAAACTGGCCAACAGCGGCGCTTGCGGGTCGACGCGTGCCTGCAGCCAGGAAACCACCGCATGCCCTCGCTGCACGCTTTGCCACGAAAGCCGCGTGTGAAAGAAGCAGCACGAGCCGATGACCGCCAGCCCGAACAGCACGGCTACCCACAGGTTGGCCCATGCCCGCGCGAGCGAGCGCCAGCGAGGGCGGTTTTTTAGCCGTTCGTGGCCTTCCGCCAGCATGAGCACCAGAAACGGTGCGGCAAGCACATAGTGGTGAAAGTAGAAACTGTGGGTTGGCACGGTGGAGAGCAGCGCTGCGGAAACCAGTACTGCCCACATGCCGCCCCACAGCCCGCCGAAGGGCAGCCACAACAGCACCGGCATTGCCACGACCACGAACGTGAGCAGTCGTCCACCCCACGTGGCAAGGATGACAGCGAGGTGGCGGAAATCGTAGCGGAAAAGCACATAGGCCTTGGCGTGTTGGGTAGGTGTCACATGGTAAAGGGGTGCCAAAAGCGCCTTGAAGCCCCAAAAAGCCGCCACACTCCACAATGCCGCCCCTGCTGCCAGCCAAGTGCCCCGCGTGCGCTCGCCTTCCAGAAAAAGTTTGCCTGCTAACATCACCACGGCGACGGCAACATAGATCTTGCTCCACAGCGCCAGCACGATCCAGCCCCAAAAGGCAGGCCAGCGTTCCCGTTCCCGCGCGTCAATGGCCCACAGCAGGAACACCGCGGCGAAGGTATCGGCGTGAAAGCCGCACAGGAAGGCCGTTTGCACAGGGGGGTAGAAAATGTAGAGCCACACCAGCCATTTGCCGATGCCGCCGTGGCGCTGCCCGATGCGGTAAACCGGAATCACCCCCAGGGCCAGAAAGGCCGCCTGCAGCATCAGCAGCAGGCCGGGATAAGTGCTCACCTGCAGCAGCGGCGTGAAGGCGAAATAGATGACCTCGGCATGGCCCATCAGGCGGGAGACGTTTTCGCCTGCGTTGGTGAAAACCAGCCATTCCCCTTGGGTAGCACTCCAGATGGCCTGGGCCATGCGCGCGAGGTCGAATACTTCTTCTGCCAGGCTCCACAGGCGGATTTGGGAAATCACGCTCACTTCGACGAATGCCAGGAGCATCATCGCGCCGATGAACGGGCGTTCCCTTCGCAGCCAGGACAAAATGCGCCTCATTGCTTCTCCTTGGTTGGGGCGGTGTGAGGTTATTGTAATGGAAAAACGCCCCTGGTGCACCGTTCTCAGCACGCCGGCAGTGAACATAGGCGCAAAGATGCAGAGGGACGCAAAGGCGTAGAGAGCAAAATGAATTTCTGTGTTCCCCGTGGCGTTTCTGTGCTTTCTGTGGTTTTCTATTTGCCAGGGCTGAGCCCTGACCAAAGCGGTATAATCATGCTATGGCTGACGAGCAGGCATGGATTCGGGCTGCGCAACGCGGCGACCTGGAAGCGTTCAACCGGCTGGTGCTGGCGTATCAGGACGCTGTTTACAACGTTGCCTACCGCATTCTGGGCGACCACGCCGCCGCGGAAGATGCCGCCCAGGAAACCTTCCTGCGCGCCTGGCAGCACATCCGCCGCTACCGGGGCGGCTCGTGGCGCGGCTGGCTGTTCCGCATTGCCACCAATGCCTGCTACGACCACCTGCGGCGCAAGCAGCGTCGCCCCACCGTGCCGCTGGAGCCGGAAGACGAGGCCGGCGAGGCGATGGAATCCCCCGCCTGGCTGGCGGACCTCGCGCCAGACGGTAACCCCGAAGCCATGGCAGAGCGCGTTGCGCTCCAGCGCGCGCTGGAAGCGTGCCTGCAGCGCCTCTCCCCCGATTTCCGCGCCGCCCTGGTGCTGGTGGATGTGGAGAACCTGCCCTATGC
>JALVOR010000312.1 GCA_027026295.1 Anaerolineales bacterium
TTGTGATTCTCAACGCGATGGTTCGCTCTATGCAACCCTGGCAGCCCCAACTTTCCTCGCTACAGGCTTGACTTTTATCACGGTTGCTCTGCGTTACCCCATCCGCGGCCTGTTTTCGCGAGGGCTGAATTGATTACCATCAACGACCTCACCTTCACCTACCGCCGCGCCAACACGCCCACCTTCGAGCATTTCAGTTGGCAGGTGCAGCGCGGCGAGCGCTGGGCCATTTTGGGGCCTTCCGGCTGCGGCAAAACCACCCTGCTTTATCTGATTGCCGGACTGCGCCTTCCCACCAGCGGCGAGGTACTCATCGATGGGCACCCCCTCAGCCGCCCGCGCCCGCAGTCGGGGCTGATTTTGCAGGAATACGGCCTGCTGCCATGGGCAACGGTGCGGGAAAACGTCACCTTAGGGTTGCGGATTCGCGCTTTTTACGGCTCCGACGGCGTGCACGCCCCCCGCAACGCCCCGCCCCCCACCGACGTGATGCCCTGGCTGCGGCGGCTGGGGCTGGAAAACCTCGCCGACAAATACCCTTCGCAACTTTCCGGCGGGCAGCGCCAGCGCACCGCCATCGCCCGCACGTTGGTGCTCCACCCTGACCTCCTGCTCATGGACGAGCCGTTTTCCTCGCTGGACGCGATAACCCGCGCCGACCTGCAAAACCTCACCCTGGAACTCTGCACCGAGCACCACCTGACCCTGTTTTTGGTAACACACACCATCGAAGAGGCCGCCATCATCGGGCAGAAAATTCTGCTGTTAGGCAAGCCGCCCAACCGCCAGCCCCGCATTGTGGAAAACCCCCAAGCGGGTGCCCCCGGCTTCCGCAACAGCCCGGCCTACAACGCCATGTGCCGCCACCTGCGCCAGCAACTGGAGGCATTATGAAGAAGCGCGATGTTGCCCTCGCCGCCTTGGTGCTGCTCATGCTGTGGGAAGCCGCCGCGCTGCTGATCAACCGCAGCATTTTGCCCACGCCCCTGCGGGTGCTGGCGGTGTTCGTCGAAGAAACCCTCAACGGCAACATGCTCGGCCACGCGGTCGCCAGCCTGCGGCGCGTGCTGGCAGCCATTCTGCTCTCGTTAGCCGTGGCCGTGCCTCTGGGGCTGATTTTGGGGCAATCGCCGCGGCTCAACCGGCTGTTCTCGCCAGTCATTTACCTGCTCTACCCCGTGCCCAAGGTCGTGCTCGTGCCCGTGGTACTGCTCTTCTTTGGCATAGGCGACCTACCGAAAATCATCATTATCTTCATGATTCTGTTCTTCCAAATTCTGGTGCTGGTGCGCGACCGGGCTGCCTCGCTGCCAGCCGAGTTGATCCAATCGGTGCGCAGCCTGGGCGCAGGCAGACGGGCGCTCTTCCGTTTCGTCTATCTGCCTGCCAGCCTGCCGGCCATTCTCACCGCCCTGCGGCAGTCGGTGGGCACCGCCGTCGCCGTGCTCTACATCACCGAACTGTTTGCCACCCAACAAGGGCTGGGCTACTACATCTACTACAACGGCAGCACGCTGCTCAACTACCCTGCCATGTATGCCGGGGTGTTAGCCATGAGCCTGCTGGGGCTGGGGCTATATTTCACCGTGGACTGGTTGGAAAAACGCTTGTGCCGCTGGCAGTTTATGGAGTAAAGTTAAGTTAAAGGGAAGCCCACTAAGGCGCACAATTTACCAACCAACAGTTGCCGAAAACCCGTGCGCCCCATAGCCTTGCTCATCCCTGTCCAATACGGCTGCGATGAGCGCCCCTACGCAAGAGGTGGAACTATGAACGGCTCTTTTCGGTGGTTGCTGGTGCTTGCTGTGGGCAGCGGTCTGCTGGCTGCGTGCGCTGCTGCCACGCCACCCACAGCCACGCCTGCAAGCGCAACGGAAACCCAAGCCCTGTGCCTTGACGCCACACGACGCGCCATTGATCTGGAAATCGCCAAATACCGAAACTGGCTGCAAAACGCCACCGACGATGCCCAGCGCGCGATGTATCAGCAAGCGCTGGATTATCTGCAAGCCCAACAAACCCGCTACCGCGAGATGCGCCCCACAGACTACCATGTAGCGGATGCCTGGCGCTACATTCCCAACGTGGTGATGGGCACTTACGGTAACGCCCCCCTGCCCCCATCGCCTGAACCTGTCACGTTAGACGAAGCCTGGGTAGAGGGCGACCTGCCGGGGCTGCTTTCCTATGCCGGGCAGACGCGCTCCGGCCCTTTCTACTTCGTGACAGGCGTCAAGGGCGGCTTCGGGCAACTGCAGCGCGGCGAACACTACCGCCTTGTGCTCCAGCCCGTCATGCCGCAAAGTTACCCTTTCCCCAGTTTCTATGTTTGCGTACTCTCGGCAGAACACAAATAGCGCAACGTAAAAAAGCACCCCGACGGCTTCGGGGTGCTTTCGTTTTCCACCACAGTGGGCAGGAGAGGGCTCGAACCTACGGCCTCTTCCTTGTCCGTCCGTGGCCTGTTTTCCCAAGGCTGAACGGTTACGAAATCCGCCCCAATTCAATCATCATGGCGAGGGTCTCAGCACGGGTAAGCCCTGCCCCGCGTATAGCCGCGAACATGGACGGCCTTCCCGGTGATTTGAGCGGCGTCTTCGATCATCAGAATCCCTCCCACTATTGAAAACATAGCCAAAAGTGTTCCCCTGCACGCTGCCCGCCGGTGTAACAAGAACATCGTCTCCCTCAGTCAAAATCATGTCGCCATGATGGGCTGAGGCGCTCAGATACATGGGAGGCTTCCTTACGCTCTCTCCCCACAATCAAATACACACAGTGGGCGGGACAGGACTCGAACCTGCGACCTCTTCCTTGTAAGGGAAGCGCTCTAACCAACTGAGCTACCCGCCCGTGCGGCGCCAATTATACCGTAATTTGTGGCAGGGCGCATGTTACAATTTCGACGCCATGGAAATCCCCGAAACCCTGCGCGCAACCCTGCAAACCCTGCCCGAAAAGCCCGGCTGTTACCTGATGAAAAACAGCGCGGGCGAGGTCATCTACGTGGGCAAAGCGGTCAACCTGCGGCGGCGGGTGCGTTCCTACTTCCACAAAAGCGCGCAGAAACACCCCAAAACCCGCAAACTGGTCTCCCAGATTGCCGACATCGAATGGATTACCGTGGGCAGCGAACTCGAGGCGCTCATCTTAGAGATGAACCTCATCAAAAAGCACCGCCCGCGCTACAACGTCCGCCTGAAAGACGACAAACGCTACCC
>JALVOR010000313.1 GCA_027026295.1 Anaerolineales bacterium
CGCTGCTGCGGCAGCGGGAAGCCAGGCAGGGGGGGAGGAGGCAAGGAACGCCGCGCCTGGCGGCGCGGCAACGCCCGCGGCAGCGGGCGAACAGGCTGCTGCAACCGCGGCAGCGGAAAAAGACCAGGCTGTGCCAGTTGTGACGGATACCCCCGCGCCCACGCCAACCCCTGCGAGTGTGCTTACGAGCACCCGCGCGGTGAAAGTCACCGGACAAAGCGGGGTGGAAATCACCTTCACAAACCCCCGCTGGGTGGACGAGGCAGGCGGTTTCCAGCGCCCTAACGGGGAGCGGTGGCTGGCCGTGGACGTGGACATCTACAACCCGCCAGACAATGACGCCGTGACTTACTCTCCCCTGTGGTTCAGCCTTGCACTGCACGGGGAGAGCGTTTTGCCCGTGCCCATCGTGGGAGTGTCCGCTGGGCAGGTCGTGGTTTCCGCCGGTGACCGCCTGACGGGTACGCTGGTCTTCGCCATCCCCACCGCACGCCCGAAGCAGAACGCTTACACGCTGGCCGTGCAGGACGCACCTATGACCGCACAGCAGCCCGTGATGGTGACGCTGGAAGTGGGGGAGGGAGATGATTAAAGCAGGATTAAAAGTGGCGCAATTGCGCCATTTGGCCTTATAGGGGTACTTGGCGCAATTGCGCCAAAAAAAATGTCAAGTTGAGGTGCATCATGCGGATTGTGGACAACGGCATCAAACTGGAAGGCGGTAAGTTCAGGTATTTGTGGTTTTTGCTGGACACCCCCGCAGGGCGGCGGTTTCGCGTGCTGGCGCTGCGGGAGTTGACCGTGCTCCCGCGCCCGATTTCCGAAGCAGGGGAGCGCGAGGGTATCAATTTCTACCGCCGCCAGGTGGCAGCACTGCGCGGTTTGCACAACGCAGGGGTGGATTTTGTTTACACCGCCGCGGGCATCTTCCACCCGCAGCATGTGGGGGTGGTGCAGATGTACGGCGCGACGGCAGAGGCGCACAGCCTCGACGACGCGGCGCGGCTGGCCTTGCAGCGGCAGGCGGCGGTTGAGGCAATCATGGCAAATCACATTCAGTCCCGCCTTGCGCCCCCTAATGTGGATTGGGTGATGTGGATGATGGAGTTTGCCGAGCAGCGGGCGAGCCGCATCCTTGCCCTGCTGGGGCATCCTGACCCCCGCGACGCCCCCCGCGGGCTGGGCGATGACCAGAGCGAAAAACTGGACGACCTGGCCGCCGAGCAAAACGAGGCGCTTTTCCGCGCCCTGGCCGCCGTCCGCAAGGATTTCGTCTTCCAGATTGCAGGCCGCCGCCTTTCCCGCGGATTGCTGGCGAAGCATCTGGCGGATGTGAGCCGTCAGGTGACGCAAATCGCCTCCCGCCAGCGGGGAACGCGCTCCATCGGCTTTAGCCTCTCTATCCCCTTGATGACGGCCATCAGCCGCGCCTACACGGGCGGGCACAGCACGGCGGTAACGCACAGCCGCAGCACCGCGGACGGGGTGAGCCGCGGGTGGTCGGAGACGGATACCCACGGCACGGCGCATACCGAGGGCGTGGCTTATACCACCGGCGGCGGGGTGAGCCGTTCTGTAACGCATAGCGTGGGGCACACCCAGAGCCATAGCGTCAGCCACAGCGTGACGGATAGCACTTCTACTGCTGTGTCCCACGGTGTTACGCAAAGCAGCAGTGTTACGAATTCTGTCAATCTGACAGCCTCCCAGACGCAGGGAACGATGCATACCGAAGGGGATGCACAGGGGAGTAACTGGACGCGCCAGAGTAGCGCAGGTTTGCAGAAAGGGGGAGGGGCGAGTGGCGATTTAATCATCATCGGAGGTTCGTACAAAGAGGGCGTGACGATAACCGAGGCCTTGTCTACCGGCGAAAGCGACGTCCATAGCACGATGGACGCGACGTCCCAAAGTCAGACCGTGGGCGCAGGCGTTGGTGTAGCGACGAGTAGCGGCACGGCTGTTTCCAACTCCGTTACGAACAGCGTAGGCCATGCCGTTAGCAATGGTGAGAGCTGGGGGACGGCGGTTTCGCGCGGTACTGCCGAGACAACCTCGGTGTCAAGTTTTTGGAGCACCAGCCGCTCCAAGAGCGACACCGTTTCGGATAGCCATTCTTTTGGCAAGTCATGGGGGCAGAGCCACACCGAGGGGCAGAGCACGGGCAGCGCACAGGCGCGCAATCTGGGCGCGATGTGGGGCATTGGGATGACGTCGGGCGCGGTGCCCGCTGTATCCGTGGGCAAGTCGTGGCAGGACGAAGACGACCTGGCTATCCGCCTGACCAACCTCATGCGTTCCCTGACCGCCGTACTGGATAGAGCAACCGCCGAGGGAGGCTTTATGACCAACGCGCTGCTCATGGTGGCCGATGACGAGGCGGCAGAGGCCGCAGCCGCCGCGGTGCCGCAGGCGTTTCACGGCCCCGACGTGCCGACCCCTGTTTTTACCGTCCCCCCTGACCCGCAGGATGAACCCGCGTTGCGCCAGCACGCGCTGGCCTTCCGCCCGTGGGAAGAACCGCAGGCGGATGGGCAAGACCCCTTTAGCGGCATCCTGTGGACGAAGTACGCCACCCTGCTTACCCCTGAACAGATGGCCGCATACACCGCGCCCGGCGCGTTCGCCGAGGGCACGGTGAAACTGGTGGAGAAAATCCCCAAGAACAAAATCATGTTCTACTCGGACATGCGGGGCGATGTGGTGCTGGGGCACCAGTTTAGCCCCGAAACAGGGCAACTCACCAAAGCGCCCGTGCGCTTTGACCCGTGGGCGTTCATGCACTTTCTCTTTGCCGCCAACAGCGGCTACGGCAAGACCGTGGGCGCTGAAAGGCTGGTGTACGAGCTGGGCAAAAAACTGGGCTTTCAGGAAGTCGTGCTGGACTTCGGCTTTGGCGGGCGCAAACTGGTGAACGCGGCAGGGATGGAGGGCAGAATTGACGTGCGGCAACTGTACCCCTTTGCCCCGCGCCCCCTGCGCTGGAACCCGTTGCGTATCAGCCGCTATATCCCCCCGACCCAATTCCTGAAAGGCTTTATTGACACGTGGGATCAATTGACCCAGATGGGGCAGAAGCAGCAACGCATCTGGTTTGAAACCCTCATCCGTGAGATGTACCTGGACGCGGGGGCGTTGACGGATGACCCCGACGTCTGGCGGCATCCGATTTGGGGGCAGGTGCGGGAAGACGAGGCCGACCTGGTGGACGCCCCAGCGG
>JALVOR010000314.1 GCA_027026295.1 Anaerolineales bacterium
CGGTCTGGCGGTGGGGGTCACCCTGTTGCAGACGCACCACCCGCCCGCCGCGCAGGTCAATGGCAGGGTAAACGGTAAAAGGGGGCATGGTTGGCTCCGAGAATGGGTCAGGTGTAACTGTTCGGCTTTGGCAAAAGGGCATTACAGATTGCGTTTAAAAACCACAGAAGGCACAGAAATGCTACAGAGGACACAGAAAGCGGGAAGCGGAATACGGGGCGGGTTCGGCGCCCCCTAAAAAAGCCGCGCCATCCGTGGCTATCCGTGTCTTCCGTGGCCTGCCACACGCCCGACCTACAAACCCACGAATTTGCGCAAAATCTGCAGGCCCACGGCCTGGCTCTTTTCGGGGTGGAACTGCACGCCAAGGAGTGCGCCCCGCCCCACCACCGAAGCGTAGCGCAGGCCATAGTCGGTTTCCGCCAGCACGTCGGCGGGGTTGGCCGGGGCGCAGTAGTAGGCATGGTTGAAGTAGGCATACGCGCCCGCCACGAGGCCATGCAACAGGGGGTGGTCACGCTGCGGCCAAATCTGGTTCCAGCCGGTGTGGGGAATTTTCAGGCGGCTGCCCGCGTCATCCCGCAGCCCGTCGGGGAAACGCCGCACCTCGCCCGGCAGCAGCCCCAGGCCGGGCACGCCCGGGGCTTCTTCGCTGCCCTCGAAGAGCAACTGCATCCCTAAGCAAATGCCCAAGAGGGGCACGCCGCGCTGCGCGGCTTCTTGCAGCGGGGCTACCAGCCCGCGGGCGTGCAGCCCTTCCATGCCGTCGCCAAAGGCCCCCACGCCGGGGAGCAAAATCTTCTCGGCGGCGGCCACCGCGGCGGGCGTGCTGCCCACAACCACATCGCCTCCGGCTGCTTCGAGGGCTTTTTGCACCGAGCGCAGGTTGCCGATGCCGTAATCTACGAGCAGGATCATGATTATCGCCTCCTGAAAGTGTTCGGCCTTGGGGAGAAACTACGGGGTACGGGGTTGCAAGATGCAGGATGCAAGTTGCGCGCCGAGCCTCTCTGCGCCTCTGCTTCCTCTATGCCTTTAGACAAGACAGCAACCCACCCTACTTGGCGACCTTGGCGTCATCTTGGCGACCTTGGCGCCCCTCTCTGCGTTCCCTACAACACGCCCTTGGTGCTGGGCACGCTGCCGGCGCGGCGGGGGTCGCGGGCGGTGGCGGCATCCAGCGCACGCCCCAGGGCCTTGAAAAGCGCCTCGGCCTGGTGGTGGTCGTCGGCACCGTAAAGCACGCGGGCGTGCAGGTTGGCGCGCGCCGTCACCGCAAAAGACTGCAAAAAGTGGGGAAACAGCGAAACCGCAATGCCGCCCACCGCCGGGGTGTGCCAGCGCGCCCTCACCACGGCGTAAGGCCGCCCCGAAAGGTCTACGGCCACGAAAGCCAGCGCCTCGTCCATGGGCACATACGCCGAGCCTATGCGCACAATGCCCTTGCGGTCGCCCAACGCCCGGTCAAAGGCCATGCCCAACGCCAGGGCGCAATCTTCCACGGTGTGGTGCTCGTCCACGTGCAGGTCGCCCTCGGCGCGCAGGGTGAGGTCAAACAGCCCGTGCACGGCCACGTGGTGCAGCATGTGGTCAAGGAAGCCGATGCCGGTGCGGATGTCGGCCTGGCCGGTGCCATCCAGGTTGAGGCTCAGGCGGATGTCGGTTTCGCTGGTCTGGCGGTGAATTTCGGCGGTACGCATGGGAACTCCAGTCAAATAGTCGGGTAGTCAGGTGGTCAAGAGATGGCTTCCAAAGCCGCGAGGGCTGCATCGGTGTGTTCGGGCTTGCCCACGCTGATGCGGATGTGGTCGCGCAGGCCGGGCTTGTCGAAATAGCGCACCAGAATGCCCTGCTCGGCCAGGCGGGCTTTCACTTCGGCGGCGGAACGCCCCACCACCCGGCAGAGCACGAAATTGGCGTGCGAGGGGTAGGGTTCCAGCCACGGGAAGGCCTGCAGCGCGGCGAAGAGGCGTTCCCGCTCGGCCACGATGCGGTCGCACACGGCGGTCAGTTCATCGGCGGCGGCCAGGGCGGCGCGGGCGGCGGCTTCCGCAGCCACAGACACATTGTAGGGCTGCTTGATTTTCCACAAGTGGGGCATCAGCGCCGCGGGGAAAACGCCATAGCCCACCCGCAGCCCGGCCAGCCCGCCCCACTTGCTGAACGTCCGCAGCACGATAAGGTTCTCCCGCTCGGCTGCCAGCCGCAGGCGGCTGCTGCCCGGCGGCGCAAATTCCACATACGCCTCGTCGAGCACCACATACACGGGCAGGGTGAGCAGGCGTTCCAGGGCGGCGTCGTCGAGCAGGCTGCCATCGGGGTTGTTGGGTGAAGCCAGGAAGAGCAGTTTGGGGCGCTCGCGGCGCACGGCTTCCTCGATGGCTTCCAAATCGAGGGAAAAATCTGCCCGGCGGGGCACGCGCACCACCCGCCCGCCGTTGACCGCCGTGTCGAAAGCATACATGCCAAAGGTCGGCGGGCAGGTGAGCACGGCATCGCCCGGCTGCAAGAAAAGCCGCATGATGAGGTCAATGAGTTCATCGGCCCCCGCGCCTGCGAGGATGTTTTCCGCGGGCACCCCGTGGAAAGCGGCCAGGGTGCGGCGCAGGCGGCGGCTTTCCGGGTCAGGGTAAATGTGGGCATAGCGCAGGTCAGCCAGGGCAGCCAGCGCCGCCCGAGGCGCGCCGTAGGGGTTTTCGTTGGCGTCGAGTTTGACGATTTCCTGCGGCGCAAAACCCAACTGTTCAGAAAGAACGTCGAAGGGCACGATGGGCGTGTAGGCGTCCATGCGCGCCACCTCAGGGCGGATGGAAGGTAGAGGTGGGGTGGCAGGCGGCGCGGTCACGGGGTGCGCTCCAGGCGGAATTCGGCGGCGGCGGCGTGGGCGGTGAGGGTTTCGGTGCGGGCGATTTCCGCAGCCACGGCGCTGAGGGTGCGGGCGGTTTCCCTATCCAGCGCCACGATGCTGTTGATTTTGACGAAATCCAGCACGTTGAGGGGAGAAGCAAAGCGCGCCGTGCCGCCGGTGGGCATGACATGGCTGGGGCCGGCGACGTAATCGCCTAACACTTCGTAGGAATGCTCGCCGAGGAAAAAGCCACCAGCGTTGTTGATTTGCGCCATCAGCGCCCGCGGGTCGGCCACGGTGAGGCAAAGGTGCTCGGCGGCGTAATCATCGGCCACGCGGGCCGCGGTGGCGAGGTCGGGCACGAGAACAATGCCGCCGTTGGCTTCCAGCGCGGCGGCAATGATTTCGCGGCGGGAAAGCCGCGCCGTTTGGTCGGTTACAGCAGCCTGCACCGCTTCGGCGAGCAGGCGGTCGGGGGTGAGCAAAATGGCGCTGGCGAGGGGATCGTGTTCGGCCTGCGCCAGCAGGTCGGCGGCAACCCAGGCAGGGTTGGCGGTGCTGTCGGCGATAATCATGGTCTCGGTGGGACCAGCCAGGCCGTCCAGCCCCACAGTGCCGAAAACCTGCTGCTTGGCAAGGGTGACGAACAGGTTGCCCGCCCCCACGATTTTATCGACCCGCGGCACGGTTTCGGTGCCAAAGGCCAGCGCGGCAATGGCCTGCGCGCCGCCGAGTTGATACACTTCGTCGATGCCGCAGATGGCCGCCGCGGCCAAAATGGCCGGGTGGGGGTTAGGGGGCGTGCAGACCACAATGCGTTCCACGCCTGCCACCTGCGCCGGAATGACCGACATCAGCAGCGAGGAAGGCAGCGGGGCGGAGCCGCCGGGGACGTAGATGCCCACCCGCTGAATGGGCGAAAACCGCTGCCCCAGGCCGTCGGCTTCCCAACTGGGGAGAGGCTGCTTTTCGTGGAAAGCGCGCACCCGGGCAGCGGCGGTTTCCAGCGCGGCGCGCAAGGTGGGCGGCAGGCTTTCCAGCGCCCGGGAAAACTGGGCGGGCGGCACACGGAAGTCGTCCAGTTCGACGCGGTCGAGGGTGCGCGTCCAACGGCGCAGGGCGGCGTCGCCTTCGGTGCGGACGGAATCCAGAATGCGGGCAACGGCCTCGGGTGGAGTGAGGGGTTTGCCGAAGGTGGCCTGCAGCGCCTCAAGCAGGCGAGGCGGCCATGCGCGTTGCAGCAGGCCGCGGCGTTTGAGGATGGTGTTTTGGGCTGTAGGGAGGTCGTAAATTTTTATCATGGGGGTGCCTCCAGGGAGCGTTACTTTGTTGCTTCGTTACTTCGTTACTTCGTCGGTGAGCGCTGCCAACATGCGGCGGACTTCGGGCGGTTCTTCTTCAAAAATGTAGGTCACGGGCGCGACCACCACGCCACTGCCGCCGATGGCGCGCAGTTCGGCGATGGCCTGCGCCAGTTTGCTCTTGGGCACCACGATGTGCACCGCGTACCAGTCGCCTTCCTGCCGGGTGACTAAGGGCGAAATGGTGGGGCCCTGCAGCCCGCCGATGACCGGCTTGGGCAACATTTTGCGGGCAATCTCTTCGGGGGAAGCGCCGCGCACGTTGGCAAACACCGAGGCGTTCTCCGCGGCGCGCAGGTGCGCCACGATGAATTCCAGCAACTGGCGGGCGGTTTCCAGCACGGCGGGGCGGCTTTGCAGGGCGCGGCGATTGGCAATCAGGCAGGCTTGCGAGGTCAGAATGCGCCCGTCTTCCAGCGCCCGCAGGCGGTTGTCGCGCAGGGTGGTGCCGGTGGAGACCAAATCTACAATGAGGTCAGCGTAGCCGATGGTGGGGGCAATTTCCAGCGAGCCTTCGGCGGAAATCAGGCGCACATCGGCCAGGCCGTGGCGGGCGAAGAACTGCCTGCTCTGGTTGGGGAACTTGGTGGCCGCCCGCAGCGGTCGCCCCAGCCGCGCCCGCCAGGCGGCCAAATCGCTCATGCAGCGGACGTCGGTTTCGGCTTCCGGCACAATCACGTCGAGGGAGCAATGGCCGTAGCCAAGGGCATCGTGCAGCACGAGGATGTCACCATTTTCGCCGCCGCGCTCGGCGACCATGTCGAGGCCGGTAACGCCGAAATCCACACTGCCGGAACGCACGCCGACCACAATATCGCCGGCGCGCTGGAACAGCACGGTGAGATCGGGCATGGCGGGAATGGAAGCCTTCAACTGGCGGGGGTTGGGCTTGTGGACGCGCAGCCCGGCGCGTGCCAGCAGGTCAAGGGTTTCAGTTGCCAGTCTGCCTTTGCTGGGCAAGGCAAGGCGAATTTCGGTGCGGGGTTGGGGGGGCATGTATGTCTCCTTAAGAGCCTGTCCGAAGATTCTTCATAGATGTGTCACTGCGAGGCGGCATCGCTGCCGAAGCAGTCTCCTGGCTGCCAAAAAGGGGATCGCTTCGCCCCTTCTTCGGGGCTCGCAATGACACCACGACGATATTTTCCGGATAGCGTCTAAAATAAAAGCGCCTCCGTGGTCAGGAGGCGCCTGGTGTACGATGAAAGTCTTCCTACAGGTGTTTCACCTTAAAAGCAGCCCTGACCGAAACGATGTTCGGTGCGATGATGGTGCATATGGTCATGGGACTGCTTCAGGTTTGCCTGCATGACGGGAATTTTATCACAAAAGTGGGGAGCCAAGGAGGGGCAAAAGTTAAAAAAACGAAAAAATTCTCTCGGCGGCCTGGAATTGACGTAAAGCCGCGAGGAAGGCAAAGGGTGCAAAAAAGGGGAAGAGGAACTTCGCCCTTTGTGTGTTTTCCCAAAACCGCGAGGCTGGGAGGTGCTTGTTGCCGCTAACGGCTCACAGGCTCACGCACCGCCAGCGGACGCCGTGGCTGCACTCGCGGCGGCCTTGGAAGCGGTTTCCCCCTTGCCGTTGTTGCCGCCTGCTGCATTGTGGGCTTTGCGGCTGTCGGTAATGTAGAAACCGCTGCCCTTGAACACCACCGCCGGTGGGCGAAAGATGCGCACCACCTCGGTGTGGCCGCGCGGGCAGGTCACACCTTCAACTTTTTCGTGAAAATGAAAGCGGCGGTCGAAAATCAAACCACATTCCCGGCATTGAAACGTGTAGGTCGGCATGGGCGTCTCCTCAAAACCCAACCGGGGAGGACAACCCTCCCCGGCTTGTGGGTTGATGGATGTGACCTTACTTCTTGGCCTTCACCTCAATGGTCTTGGGCCGAACTTCCTCAGCCTTGGGTAAGGTGAGGATCAGAATGCCGTTTTCAAATTCGGCCTTGGCTTTGTCGGCCAACACAGGCACCGGCAACGGAAGCGAGCGCGAAAAAGTGCCATAGCGGCGTTCGCGCAGGTGATACGCGGCGTCCTTGACTTCCTCTTCCGCTTTGATTTCGCCCCGGATGGTCAGCACATCGCCGGTGATGGTGATGTGTAAATCTTCGGGCTTCACGCCAGGCACCGTTGCCTTGACGACCACTTCGTTGTCAGTCTGATACATGTCCACCCGCGGCATCCAGCCCAGGGTTTCAGACATGTTCAGGCTGAGCGGGCGGGTGAAAGCCTCTTCCAAGAGGCGATCCATGGCGTCACGCAGAGAAACCATTTCGCGGAAGGGATCCCAGCGTACCAGTTCGGCCATAGTTCACCTCCTTTGCTGTGGAATTTCTCACATCCGTCCTTAAAATAGCGCGAGGACATAAGAAAAACGCTAACAAAAGATAAGCGTTTTGTTAAAACCTTTGCGGGCACAGTGACGTGCCCGCATTTTCGGGAAAGCAACAGGGAGAAAAGGGGAAAGTCAGGATTTCGCTTCGTTCTGCTTGCGCTTGAAATCTACGAAACGGTACCCTACACCTCGTTCGGTGAGAATGTATTTGGGGTTAGAGGGGTCTTCTTCGAGTTTTTGCCGCAGGTAGTTGATGTAAAGGCGCACGTAGTGATATTCGTCGCGGTATTCGTAACCCCAGACACGGGCGAGCAATTGCTCGTAGGTCATCACCCAGCCGGCGTTTTTGACCAGATGGTAAAGCAAGCGGTATTCCGTGGGGCGCAGTTTGACCAGTTTGCCATCCACCCACACTTCGCGACGGTCGAAGTCGATTTTCAGCCGGTCGTCAACTTCCACCACGCCATGGAGCGAGCCACGCATGGCTTCCGTGCGGCGCAGCACTGCCTTGATGCGACTGACCAGTTCGCGGGTGCTAAAAGGCTTGGTGATGTAGTCGTCGGCGCCGAGTTCCAGCCCGCGCACAATGTCTTCTTCTTCGCCCTTGGCTGTGAGCATGATGACCGGCACTTCGCTGGTTTCCCGCAGAATGCGCAGCACCTCGAAGCCATCGAGTTCGGGCATCATGACGTCAAGCAAGACCAGGTCGGGCAATCCTTCACGCACCTGGTCCAATGCTTCTCGCCCGTTGGCAGCCTCGATGACTTCAAAGCCATCATACTCCAGGTTCAGGCGAATGAAACGCCGCATACGGTCTTCGTCGTCCACCACCAAAATGCGACGCGGGCGTTGCTGTGACGATGGCATGGCAATATCCGTGGGTCAGTCACGCACGAAGCCGATGATATCCTCTTCTTCCGCACCGGGCAGGATTTCGATAATGGTGACACGGCTCAGCGGAACGATGATCGAGTTGACTTCGGGGTCCAGGTAATGAATATCCTTTCCGTCGCGACGGCGGGGGTTCTTGAGCACAACAATCGTGTCCTGCGGGCCGGGCAATTCATCCACTTCACCGGCGATGGGTTCCTCGTTCGGAATGTGGAACAAGAGCGTGGTCGCCATAGCCTATTCCTCTTTGTTGATCAATTGCACCAACACCTGAAAGACGAGTTTCCCCAGTGCAACCATATCGCCGTGTTGCAAGGGGTGGGGGGTGTTGGGAAGGATCTTGATGCCATTGACGCGAGTGCCATTGGAAGAACCCAGATCGGTAATGGCAATCCGTCCCTGTTCGTCGACACGCAACGAAGCGTGGAGGCGGGAAACCCCTTGTTCGTAAGCATGATACGAGGTCAGGTCAATGTCGGGCACCACGGCCTGACCGCTGGCAAGCCGCCCCAAAGTCCATTCTCCCTGACCATCCAGAAACACCCGCTGGCCGCTCTCCACCAGGAAAAGCACAACCTGGGATTCCACGGCGTTGGCCTTTCCCCGGTAAGACGAATCCATGGGAGGCCACCCACCCTCGACTTTCAGGTTCTGCGTGGTGGTGGGAACCTGATAAAGCGGTGCACCACATTCACTGCAATAGAGTGCACCTTCATATTCTTCGTGGTTACAAACAGGACAACGTATCATGGCTTCTTCTTTGGCGAGATGAGAGATCGCGTGCCAAATTTAATGGCCTTTTGCCCGTCTTCCGAAAGGGTGTGGGAATCCTGCAACTGGCGAATTTCCTCACGCACAACGCGTACCAGTTGCGGGTCACCCGCTGCCAACAACCGGCCGGCAAGCCGTTCCAGGCGCTGGGTGGCTTTCTTGACATCACCCTTTTGGAAATCTTCACGCGCCTTTTCCTGCATCCGATACAACGTCAACCGGCCCATGGCCTCGACCAATTCGGCTGAGGGAGGCTCCAGGTCGGCTTCCACCTCCAAAGGCAATGCCAGGCGAAGGGCTTGCTGCCACACCGCGGGCCGTTGCATCGGCAACCGCGCCCGAATGCTTCCCTCCACCACAAGGATATCCTCGGCTTCCATCTCCTCCGGCTTCACCAGAAACTCGAACACAACGCCAAGCCGTCCATCTTTGGGCACAACGCCCAACGCCATGGGCGACTCCACAGGCAAAGGCGCGGCATCGGGAGCCAGACGGAAGGCGTACTGTAATTCTACCCCCTTTCCTGGCTGAAAGTCCAGCAAAACTTGCTCGGCATAGCGGGAGCCAATGCCGCGAAAATGTGCTTCGAGGAATGACTCAATATCACGCTCGGTTCGCACCAGTTGCGCGCTACCACCCGTCAAGGTGGTCAACCTGTCCAGAAATTCGTCGTTCCATTTGCTGCCAATGCCCAAGCCGCTGATGACAATACCGCGCTCTTGCGCTTTTTCGGCAAGGCGATAGCATTTTTCTTCATCGCCATAGGTGTGCCCATCGGTAAGCACGACGATATCATTGAGGTAATCTGGCGAGTAAAAACGCTCTACCTGCTGGAAAGCAGCGGACAATCCGCGGAAAATCTCGGTGCCGCCCAAGGCATCGATAGACATCATGCGCTGCTCAAGATAGGATTTGTCTTGCCCGCGAGTAGCGGGAATAATCACCTCGGCGCGATCGTTGAAAGCGACCACCGAGAAAATGTCATCCGCCTGCAGTTCGCTGATAATCATGGCAGCAGCGCTCTTGACCGCCCGGAGACGGGCACCCCGCATGGAAGTCGAGCGGTCGAGTACAAGGCAAACGTTGAGTGGCGGCCGCTGGAAGTTTTCG
The DNA here is from genome assembly GCA_027026295.1 of Anaerolineales bacterium. Classification (GTDB taxonomy): domain Bacteria; phylum Chloroflexota; class Anaerolineae; order Anaerolineales; family DRMV01; genus DRMV01. The sequence continues at coordinate 9,313 of JALVOR010000314.1, forward strand.
ATGAGTTTCTGCTCCGGCTCCAGAGTCAACAACACATACAGCAATTGCGGCTCCGGCACGCGCAACAGGCTGTTCCGGCTGGCGTCTACCTGCAAGCGCAAAGGCTCAGGCGGAAGCGTCTCATCATAAGCCGCGCGCTTCAAAGCGTCGGAAAGCACATGATAGGCTTCCTGAATTTTCAGAAAATGCTCGTGCGCCGCCGCATCAGGGTTGACATCAGGATGGTAGCGCCGCACCAACGCGAGGTAAGCGCGCTTGATCTGCTGCGGCGTGGCATCCCGGGACC
>JALVOR010000315.1 GCA_027026295.1 Anaerolineales bacterium
GGGGGCGCGGCGCAATGGGAAGGCTTCGCCGCGGTAGGCGCTGGTTTGGGCGGGTTGCCATGTTTCGGGGGCGACGATGGCTTCCGGCGTGGCTTCGGAGGAAAGCATTTGCCGGGCGCGGGCTTGCGGCAGGTTGTGGAAGGCCCACATCAACGCCTCTGAGGGGGTGAGGTTGACCAAATCCATGGCGTCGCTGCGGCCATGCCGCCATTCGCCGAGGTCGGCAACCGAGGCTTGCAGCAGGCGCACCTGCGCGGGCGCGGGGGTGGCGTACCACAGTTCGGCGGTGCGGGGGGCGAAGGCGGCGCGCTGCCCGGCGGCAAGGGTAAAGACCGCTCCGGTAATTGCCAGCCCCCAGGAAAGCCCACCGAGGGCTTCTGCCCACGTGCGCCCGGCATCCACAGACGAGAGCGCCATCGTTGCACTCAGTAGTGGCACCAGCAGCAGGCTGATGAGGGTGAGCAGCAGGCTGAGGGTATACGGGCGGGTGTGCGGCAGGGTGTGTTCCCAACTGGCGAGGCTGAGCCATGCAAAGGTGAGCAACACCAGCACGATTGTCCCCTGCCAGAGCATGTCTTTGTGGAAAGCCGGCAGCCGCGCCAACGCCCACGCTGCCAGCGCCCAGAGGGGCAGCAATGCCACCGCGAGGTCGGCGGTCTGGTGGGCGGGGAAGAGGAAGACGAACAGCAGCGCGCTCAAGGCGAGGAGGGCAAGGAAAGCGGCGAGGACTTGTTTTTGGAGGAAGGCGAGGACGCCCCCCACCAACGCGCCGCCCACCGCTAACGGTGCGTAGACAAAAAGGGCAGCCCAAAGCGCCGCCGCGGGCACGCCAGAAGGCGTCACCATGCCCTGCAGGAAAGCGGTCAGGCTGCCGAGGGCTGCGCCGAACATGCCGGACGCCCACACCGCGGCGGTTGTAGCGATGAAGGCCGCCACCAGCACGGCGTTGATGAGGCCGCGGCGCACCTTTTCGGGCGGCGCGGCGAGGCTGAAGGCGTTGCCGCCGATGCGCCAGAGCACCAAGGCTAACAGCACCGCGAGCAGGCCAAGCCAGAAGACCGTGCCCAGCAGCAGGCCAAGGACGGCAAGGGGCAGCGCCCAATCCCAGCGGGCGCGGGCGGCGGCCAAAACCGCCCCTGCGAGCGCCAGCACCGCCGGCACGGGACTGTCGGCGACGCGTGAAAGGGCAACTAGCCCGGGGTCGAGGGCGAGGGCAAAGGCCAGCACGAGGGCGGCCTTACGCCCCAGGTCGCGCCGCAACGGCCAGGCTAACAGCGGCAGCAGGCTTCCCAGCAGGGCAGGCACTAAGCGGGCGACCGCGTCGGTGCTGCCCAGCAGGAAGAAGGCCAGACCGATGAGGGCGGTCAGCAGCGGCGCCGCGCCGAAATCGGCGGGCTGGCGCACCGCAACATTCAGGGCTTGCAGCGCCAGGTGGGCTTCGTTTTCGCCCAGCGGCGCGCGCCCCAGCCCCCACAGCCGCACGACTAACGCCAGCCCCACGGCGGCGGCGTAAAGCAGGTGTTCGGTGGTGAAAAGGGAAGAGGATTTAGTCATTTAGTCGTTTAGTCGGTTAGTCGTTTAGTCGGTTAGTCAGTTAGTCGGGTAGTCGGATAGTCAGACGATACGACTATCTGACTACGCGACTACCTGACTATTCCGTAAATTGTAACCCCACCCTGCCGGAAAAGCACAGGCAAATGGCGCTGGAATTTATCTTCCTGCACCGCGTAGGTGTTGCGTTCCAACGTGCCAACCACGATATAACGGATGCCATATTTGGCAATTATCCGGCGGGCGGTTTCCCACGAAGGGGTGGTGTAAAGTGTGCTGATGTCTTCCTGCCGCCCGGCGAACAGCGCCCCGCCGCCGCGCCACTGGCTTTCGTGCCCCGGCCAGCCCAGCACCGCCGGCTGCCCGCTGTAGGTGCTCATGCGGGCATATTGGGTGTAACTTCCGCCCACGGCCTCGGCCAGCGGGCCCAGGGGGGCTTGCCAGAGCACCTGCATCGCCGCCCACTCGTCGGGCTGCTGGCGGGCAATGTGGATGCCCGCGTTCAGCGTCCAGCCCCAGGAGGTTTTGAAATTGTTGGTGCGATTGGGCAGTGCCAGCACGGGGTAAACCAGCCCGGCAAGCAGCGCCATCACCAACACCGCCTGGGCGAAAGGCTGCCAGGAATCCCGCTGTCGCGCCAGCCACGCCACGCCGTAAGCCGCCGCCAACCCCCACAGCAGCCAGCCCTGGTAGTAGAACTTGAACACCGTGTTCATGCGCGTCCCGAACTGATCGCGCAGGTAAACGAAGTTGGGCGCAAGCACCAGCAGCGTGCCGAAAACCACCAGCAACAGGGGGAAGCCACCTTCCCGCCGCCGCGAGCGCGGCCGCGACGCGGGGGCAGCGCGCCCCGCCAGCAGGAAAGTCGCTGGCCCCAGCAGCGCGACCAGGGTGAGCGTGCCCCACGGGCTGCCGAAGTGCCGCCGAAGGGCTGCCGCGGCGAGTTCCGGCCACGAAGCCGCTCCGGTGATGCCCAGGAAAGCCGGCCCGGCCTGTGCCCAGCGGGGCGAAAGCGGCGGGATGTGGGTAATCAGCCAGCCTAACAGCCACGCCCCGGCAAACAGCGTGAGGGCGAAAGCCAATGCCCAGCCCGTCGTGCGCAGGGCATCACGGCGGGCTGCCTGCCCGCGGCGGTGGATTTCCAGCCCCAGCCACAGGAAAAGGGGCACCAGCAGCGGCCCGAACATCACCCACAGTTGCGCGCCGCGGGTGGGATTGATGAGGTTGGGCACGATGCCACCCGCCTGTGAAGAGAAGCCGATGTAGAAGGGCAAATAGAGCACTACCCCGGCAATGCCTAACAGCAGCCCCACGCCCAGGAAGGGGCCAATTTGGGCGCGCCAGCCTTCCCACTGCGCCTGCCGCACGGCATAGGCCGCGGCAAAAAGGGCGACATAGATGGGGAAGTCCCAGGTGTTGAGGAAAGCCATTCCGCCGAGGGCAACGGCGGCGAGGGCCAGGGACGGCCACGAAAGGCGCAGCCACGGCCAGAGGGGTTCGTGTGCAGAATGTGCGGCAATGGCTACCGTCCGTTGAGAAGCGCCCTCACCCCTCAAGCCGCCTGACGGCGGCTTTCTCCCCTCTCCCACCGGGAGCGGGGAGAAGCGGCGAGCATCGCGCGCCGCAGTGGGGGGAGGG
>JALVOR010000316.1 GCA_027026295.1 Anaerolineales bacterium
CTTCAGGCCACGGTCTTTGAGAGCGTAAATCAGCGTGGTGAGGATGCGCGCCCCGCTGGCGCCGATGGGGTGGCCGAGGGCAATCGCGCCGCCGTGGACATTCACCTTGTCCCAGTCCCAACCCATGTCGGCGAGTTCCTTGCCGTTGGCCACGGCCTGGGCAGCAAAGGCTTCGTTGAGTTCGATTAAGTCCACATCGTCCAGCGTCCAGCCCGCTTTGGCAAGCACCTTGGGGATGGCCTTGGCCGGGGCAGAGAAAATCCATTTTGGTTCCACCGCGGCGTAGCCATAAGCCACAATGCGTGCGAGGGGCTGCGCGCCGATTTCCTCGGCATAAGCCTGGCTGGCAACCACCAATGCCGCCGCGCCGTCGTTCAGCCCGGGGGAATTGCCCGCGGTGACAATGCCATCGGGCTTGAAAGCCGGGCGCAGTTTGGCGAGAATTTCCAGCGAGGTGTCGCGACGGGGCGTCTCGTCGGTATCCACCACCGTGACTTTGCCCTTACGCCCGGGGATTTCCAGCGGCACGATTTCGGCTTTGAACTTGCCGGAATCCATAGCGGCAATGGCCTTCTGGTGGCTGGCATAGGCAAGTTCGTCCAATTCCTGGCGGGTGATGCCGAATTGCTCAGCGATGAATTCGGCGCCGCTGCCCATGTGCCAGTCTTCGAAGGGACACCAAAGGCCGTCCTTGAGCAGCGCGTCGGTCAACTGCCCGTGGCCGTAGCGCAGTTCGCCCAGCCGCCCCCACAGCAAAAAGGGCGCATTGCTCATGCTTTCCATACCACCGGCGACGAACAACTGCCCATCGCCCGCTTTCACCGCCTGGGCTGCTAACATCACGGCCTTGAGGCCGGAGCCGCACACCTTGTTGACGGTGAAAGCGCCCACGGTGGACGGAAGCCCACCGAAAATAGCGGCCTGCCGCGCCGGGTTTTGGCCTTCCCCGGCAGTAACGACGTTGCCCATCACCACTTCCTCAATTGCGGCGAGGTCGGGCAAGCCGGCGCGGGCGACGGCTTCCCGCACCACGGCCGCGCCCAATCTGACGGCGGGCAAAGGCGCCAGCGCGCCGCGAAAGCGCCCCATGGGGGTACGCACGGCGCTCAAAACCACAGGAACGGTGTTTTTGTTCAACGTTATGCCTCCTGAATGTGATTTAAACAAAAACCGGACGCGACGTCCGGCTATTTCCATGCTTCTCGAATGCGCTCGTAGGTGACTTCCAGTGATTCAGGCAACACACGGGTATCCGCCAGGGTAGACATAAAGTTGGTGTCGCCCGACCAGCGGGGCACAATGTGCATGTGCAAATGGGCTGCAATGCCCGCCCCCGCCGCCGCCCCCAGGTTCATGCCCACATTGAACGCCTGCGGGTGGTAAATTTCGCGCAACACTTCGATAGCCTGGGTGGTCAGTTCCATCATCTCGGCGCGAGTTTCAGGGGAAAGCGCCGCGAGGTCGGCTTCATGGCGGTAAGGAATGACCATCAGATGCCCGGTAGTGTAGGGATAACGGTTGAGCATGACGAAAACATGTACATCGCGATGCACCACCAGATTATCGGGGCTGTCTTTCTCTTCCTGTACCCGGCAAAACACACAACCGGGTTCGCCAATATGATTTTCGATGTATTCCATCCGCCAGGGAGACCACAAATGCTTCATGTTGTCCTCGTGCTATGATGTCGCGGCAGCCACCGCTCCTTACTATTGTAGCAGAAAATCGGATACACAAGCCCCGCAAACGGCTATGGTTTGCCTTGGAAATTCTCGCCCACCGTCACCAAAGGGCGAAGCGTTTCCAAAAGCGTCGCGCCAATGCCCTTGACTTTGATCAAGTCATCTACACTCTGGAAAGGGCCATGTTCGGTGCGGTAATCGATAATGCGTTGCGCCAGCGTAGGACCAATGTGCGGCAAGGATTCCAGTTCTTCAGCAGTAGCAGTGTTGATATTGATGAGCGCCTGCTGCGGCACCATAGTACCCAAGGGTGCAGGGGTTGGCGTAAGCACATGGGGCGTCGGTGTGCCGACGAAAGGCACATAAATCCACATGCCATCCGTCAACATAGCAGCCTGATTGACCGCTTCAGGCATCGCGTCGGCACGGAAGCCACCCGCCATGCGAATGGCATCGCGCACCCGGCTGCCCCGTTGCAAGGCATACACGCCGGGGTGCTGCACTGCCCCCTCAACATCCACCATCAAAGGCTGCGGCGTGGGCGTGGGCGGCGGCGGTTGCAACATTATCGGCTCGCCGCGCGGCGGCAAAGCCACCCACAGCGCGATGCCTGCCAGCATCACACCAGCCAATACACCCAGCGCCACATCCAACCAACGCCTCACCTTTGCTTCCCCTCGGTGTTTTCCACATTCAGCATTCAGATGTTCGGCCTTGGCGAGAAGAAACCACAGAGACCCCACGAACCCGCCAAAAACATAGAACGGTTACTCACATTTTAGCACAATCCCGTTAAAAATAGCGAGCCCCGCTTTGAGCGGGGCTCGCTACTGATTCACATACTTCAAAGATTAGAGAGCGTTTACGGCGTTGCTGAATACGTTACCGATCGTGGGTCCCAAAATAGCCAGGATAGCGATCACGACAATAGCCACCAACACAAGAATCAATGCATACTCCACGAGGCCCTGACCTTTCTCTTTCGGTGCAAACAACACGGCAACTCACCTCCTTTCATGATAAATTCCCTGTTTCAGGGTAACTGCATTGTACCATTTCTCACCCAAAAAATACGTCCCATTTCCGTTGCAATTTCATTTCTCTTCAGACAAAGCCTGGACACTGAAAACCACAGTATTACCCACCGAGGGTTCATAATCCACCGTCATTTCACCGCCCAGCATCTCCACCCTCTCACGCAGCAACCGCGCCGACACCAAAGTGCCATCCTCGATTGCCTCAACGTCGATTGCCGCCCCATCGTCCGTTACTTCCACCCGCACCTTGTTCTCATCCAGGTTCACCACCACGCCAAGGCGCGTCGCTTTGCGGTCGTGCAAAGCCGACGAAACCAGTTCCTGAATAGCGCGGAACACGAACACTTCCAGATAGCCTGCATAGCGGCGCTCCTGGCCGGAAGCCTTGAAATCAATGACCGCCGTCGTCTGCGCATTCAGGGTTTCCAGATAACGTTTCAGGGTGGGCAGCAGCCCCAGATCATCCAG
>JALVOR010000317.1:0-2636 GCA_027026295.1 Anaerolineales bacterium
GGATGTGGCGGTGCTGGAAGTGGGCCTGGGCGGGCGGCTGGACGCCACCAATGTGGTGCATCCCCTGGTGACGGCCATCACGCCGATTTCCTGGGACCACACCGCCATTTTGGGCGACACGCTGGAAGCCATCGCGGGCGAAAAGGCGGGCATCCTCAAGCCCGGCGTGCCCGTGGTGATGGCGCCGCAGGCCGCAGAGGCGGCGCGCAAAATCCGTGCCGTGGCTTCCGAAGTAGGTGCTCCGCTGGTGGAAGTCGGGCGCGAATGGCTGTATGCCCCGGTGGCCCGTTCCCTCGACGGGCAGGTGCTTTTCGTCTGGCACCGCGCCGAGCAGCCGTTAGTGGATGCCTTCGTGGAATCGGGGGGCTTTCAGGAATGGGAACCCACCCGTTTGCGCATTCCCCTTTTGGGCCCGCACCAAATCGACAACGCCGCCACCGCTTTTGCCATTTTGCAGACCGCGCGACGGCAAGGGTTGCCGGTTTCCAACGCAGCCATTCGGCGAGGCTTTGCGGCTGCCCGCTGGCCGGGGCGCTTCGAAATTTTGCACCGCAACCCGCCGCTGGTGGTGGACGGCGCGCACAATCGCGCCGCAGCGCATCAAATTCGCCTCACCCTCGGTGAGTATTTCCCCGGCTGGCCGCTGGTGCTGGTGTTCGGCGCATCGGCAGACAAGGATGTTCGCGGCATGTTGGCCGAACTGGCGCCGCGCGCCCGGCAGGTGATTGTGACCAAATCGTTCCACCCTCGCGCTGCCGAGCCCGAAACCCTGGTGCCTCTGGTACATCAACTGGGGCGGCCTGCGCTGGCTTTCGACGACGCCGAAGACGCCCTGCGGGAAGCTATCCGGCAGGCGGCGGGTGAGGCGGTCATTCTGGTAACTGGCAGCCTGTTCATTGCCGCTGCAGTGCGCAGCATCTGGCGTGCCCGTCGCTGGACTTCCCACCGCTGGAAATCTTTACCCCTTCATTCCCTGTGAGTTGACCCATGAGCCGTTCTTCCGATTACAATCCCGAATACGACGAAATGTTCGACGATGCCCCGCCGTGGGAATCCCCCTTTGATGCCGAAGCCGCTGAAGCGCTGCGTTCCCAAACCGAGGAACTTTACGGCGTCCCCGAGGCCAAACCCGACGACGAAGGGCTGGTAACGCTGCCCGCCGTGGTGCTGCCCGACAGCGTCGTTTTCCCCTTTCTCGTGGCGCCGTTGATTTTCAGCGGCGAAGAAAACGCCGCGGCGGTGCGGGCGGCAGCCGAGGGGGGAACCACTTTGGCGGTTTTCATGCTGAGCGACCTCACCAAAGAGCAGACCACGTGGGGCGATGTCTTCTCCATTGGCGTCGAGGCGGCGGTGGGCTTCCCCTATGCCATGCCCCACGAGGCCTACGCGGCGCTCATGCAGGGGCGGCGGCGGCTGGAACTGCGGGATGTCGTGCAGGTGACGCCTTACCCTGTGGTGCGGGCGCGCCCCATTGAAGAACCAGCGGTGGCTTCCGAAGAGGCCGAGACGCTTTCCCGCATGGTGCTCAAAACCTTCGAGCGTTATGTGGAACTCAACGAGGCGCTGCCGGAGGAGGTTTATCTCTATGCCCTCAACGCCGACCGCCCCGGCTGGCTGGCCGACCTGGTGGCGATGGCGCTTTCCCCCTCTCACGAGCAACTGCTGGCGCTGCTCGGCGAAACCGACCCGCTGGCGCGGCTCTCGCGGGTGATGGAACTTTTGGGCGAGGGCGTGGCGCGGCTGGCGTTGGAAGATGAAATCCAGAGCCGCGTGCAGAGCGAAATGGACCGCAACCAGCGGGAAGCCTACCTGCGCGAGCAGATGCGTACCATCCAGACCGAACTGGGCGAGGGCGATTTCTGGGCAAAGGAACTCAAGGAACTGCGGGAGCGGGTCGAAAAGGCCGATTTGCCCGAAGAGGCAAAGCAACGCGCCCTCAAGGAAATCGAGCATCTGGGTCAATTGCCGCCCATGTCGCCCGAGGTGGGCATTTTGCGCACCTATGTTGGCTGGATTCTGGATTTGCCGTGGAAGGAACAGACCGAAGACAACCTTGACCTGCAGCACGCGGCAAAGATGCTGGAAGAGCATCATTACGGCTTGCCCAAGGCCAAAGAGCGCATTCTGGAATACATTGCGGTGCGCAGTCTAAAGCCTGCCCGTCCCCGCCAGCCGCTGCTGTGCTTTGTGGGCCCTCCGGGCACGGGGAAGACTTCTCTGGGCAAATCCATTGCCGAGGCGCTGGGGCGCAAGTTCGTGCGGGTTTCCCTCGGCGGCGTGCGCGACGAAGCCGAAATCCGCGGCCACCGCCGCACCTACATTGGCGCGCTGCCGGGGCGTATTTTGCAAACCATGAAGCGCGCCGGCACCCTCAACCCGGTTTTCATGTTAGACGAAGTGGACAAACTGGGCAACGACTTTCGCGGCGACCCCTCGGCGGCGCTGCTCGAAGTGCTTGACCCCGAGCAGAACCATGCTTTCTCCGACCATTACCTTGAAATTCCCTACGACCTTTCCCACGTGATGTTCATTGCCACGGCGAACACCCTTGCCACCATTCCGCCGGCGCTGCTCGACCGCATGGAGGTCATCGAATTCCCCGGCTATGTGGAAGAAGAGAAAATCCACATTGCCCG
>JALVOR010000317.1:2646-9547 GCA_027026295.1 Anaerolineales bacterium
CGAAGTGCGTTTTACCGAGCCGGCCTTGCGCAAGATCATTCGGGAATACACCAGCGAGGCAGGCGTGCGTAACCTCGAGCGGGAAATCGGGCGCGTGTGCCGCAAAATTGCCCGCCTGAAAGCCGAGGGCAAGCGCTTCCCCAGCCGGGTGACCGAGCGCACGGTGGAACGCTTCCTGGGCCCGCCTGTGTATTTCGAAATGGAAGCCGAGCGCGCCGACGAAGTGGGCGTTGCCATGGGCATGGCGTGGACGGCAGACGGCGGTGTGGTTATGCCCGTGGAAGTGCTGCTCATGGATGGCAAGGGCGAGGTCAAAATCACCGGCCAGATTGGCGATGTGATGCAGGAATCCGCCCAGGCGGCGCTTTCGTTCCTGAAGGCGCACCACGAAGATTTTGGTGTGGACGCTGAAGAATTCGAGAAAATCGATGTCCACATCCATGTCCCCGAGGGGGCAGTGCCCAAGGATGGCCCCAGCGCCGGAGTAACTTTGGCGACTGCGCTGGTTTCTGCCTTTACCGGACGGCCTGTGCGCCACGATGTCGCGATGACGGGCGAAATTACCCTGCGGGGCAAAGTGCTGCCCGTGGGCGGGGTGCGGGAAAAGGTGCTCGCCGCCCACCGCCACGGCCTGAAAACCGTGATTTTGCCTGCCCGCAACCGCACCGACTTGCGGGACGTCCCGAAATCGGCATTGCAGGCGCTGGAAATCGTGCCTGTGCAGCGGTTGGAAGAGGTGCTGAAGGTGGCACTGCTGCCCGCCCCGCCAGAGGAGGCAGCACCCGAAACCTCCGACACGGCAGAAGAGACTGCTGAAGCGTAATCGCCCCAACGCGCCCGACAAATTCGGGCGCGTTGTTTGTTGGCGGGAGAACCGTCGATGCCGTGAAAGTTTCAGGAGGCACAGCAGTTGCTTTTGGCTTCTTGGCGCTCCAAAAAATTCGCGAGCATCCGTTGTTATCCGTGCCATCCGTGGCCTGTTTTCTTAAGGTTGAGCAGTTCACACATCGTAGGGCGAGTTGCCGACTCGCCCTACTTTTTCTTTGCCGCCTGGGGTACAATCGAAGCGTCGGCTTGTTGAAGGAGGCAGCAATGAAAGACATCCGCGACCGCGTCGCTCTTGTGACCGGCGCTTCGCAGGGCATCGGGAAGGCCACCGCGTTGGCCTTGGCGCGTGCCGGTGCGCATGTGGCCCTGGTTGCCCGGCGGCCTGCCCCGCTGGAAGAAGCCGCCGCTGCTGTGCGCGCCTTGGGGCGGCAAGCCCTTGCTGTGCCCGCCGATGTGAGCGACGAGGTGCAGGCGCGCCAAGCCGTGCGCCGCGCCATAGCCCACTTTGGTCGCCTCGATATGCTGGTCGCCAATGCGGGCGTATATTACCGCAGCCCCATTCGCCAACTGGAAACCGAAATTCTGCACCGCTCCCTTGCAGTGAACTTCTACGGCAGCGTGTACCCCGTTGTGGAGGCGCTGCCCCACATGCTCTCCCGCGACGAAGGGCATATCGTGCTCGTCACTTCGATGGACGGCAAAAAAGGCATCCCCCCCGACGCGCCTTATGTGGCTGCCAAGTTTGCCCTCGCAGGCTTTGGCGATGTGCTGCGGCAGGAACTCCACGGCACCGGCGTGGGGGCGAGCGTGCTCTTTCCCGGTAGGGTGGATACGCCGATGATTGCCGACCTGGAAGTGCCCTGGCTTTCGGCGAAGATTCCCCCCGAAGCCGTTGCCCGCGCCGTGCTGCGGGCTATTCGCCATAATCGCGCCGAGGTCATCGTGCCTTTCCAGGCGCGACTGCTTTACGCCCTCCAATGTGCTGCCCCAAAACTGGCCGACTGGGTGGTGCGGGCCTTTCGTCTGGAAGGCCGCCCCAAATCGCCTGACAACGCCTGAAAATTTTGTGGAGGGACGCCATGACGACCTCAACTGCCTTTTCCCCTCGCATTCCCGTTCACCCCTGGCTGCACACGCTGGAAGTCGGCTTTGTGCCGCCGCCCCAGCCCTTGCCGCTGGTAGAAGAAGTCTTTAGCGGGCTTGAGGAAGGCTTCCGGGCGTTGGGGCATCGGGTGGCTTCCCCCCCCTGGCCCCAAAACGCGTGTGCTGATCACCGCCGCGCCTTTCGGTGAACCCCTCAACTGGCGCAAGGCCGTGCTGTTTACCGCCCGCCGCCGCTTTGGCATGCAGCACACGCCCCTGGTGTGGACGGTGGTGCCGGTTACGCCCCAACGCTGGCAGGCGGAACTCCGGCGTCTGGAACGTGCCCTGAGCAGGCCCCAACCCCAACCTGAAGATTTCGACTATCCCGGCCTCTTGCCTGTGGCGTGGCGCACGCTGGTGGAACAGGGGCTGCGCGGCGGCCCGATTCTGGCGCTGGAACGCGTGGTGCAGGCGCAGGCGAAGAGCATTCGGGCGTTGGTGGTGGTGGGTGAAGAGCGTCCGCGGGAAGCCTACCTCTTTGATTTGGTGGGCGCGCACCCTCGCATTCCTGCCGACGACCCTGCTTTTTTCTATGGCGACATTGCGCTGCGCATTGTGACCGTTGCCAGCACCGGCGAAATCACAGCCCATCGGGTTGTGGGCGACCCCATCCCCGTGGCGGTGTGGCGCACGCTGGAATCTCCTCGCGCCATGCAGCGTGCTGCCGAGGAACTGGGTAAGCGCAATTTCTTTACCCCGATGGTGCGCATCAACGACCTGGTGGCGGTGCCCGCGGTGGAAGCCAGCATCAGCAGCCAATACAGCGAGGGTTGCTTTGCCACGTGGGAGCCGCGCCTCGATGCCTTGATAGCGACCGTAACCGGCAGCGCCCGCCCTGTTGCCAAGGATGCCATCACCGACGAAGATTTGGCCGTCATCGTGGGCGTGCGCCCCGATGGGCGGGGAGCATTGGTGCGCCATGCGGAAAACCATCGCAACGACCCGCCTTCGTCCGAAGCAGTGGAACTCTTCGATATGGATACGCCCTTGCCGCGCGTGACCTGGCACGGCGCTTCCGTGCCCGTAGCGCGCTCCAAACTCCACGGGCATCGCGGCGTGCGGGCTTTCGACCCCGCCCTGGTGGAATTCGTCCCTCTCGACCCGGCGTATTACCACCTGCCCGTGTCGTGTTCCACCGACGCGCAAGCGCGCGGCATCAAAGGCGCATTTGCCCGTTCCGAGGCGCTGCGTAATCCCGACGACCCCCGCCTGCTGGTGTTTACCGTGCTCCCCGGCCACGGGCTGGTGATGGCCGAAAAGTGGGTTCCCGGCAAAGCGCCTTTCCAATTGATGTGGGAGGCCATGGACGACGGGCGCGTGGTCATTGATTCGCGCGTGCCTCAGGGGCCGTTCACTTACGTTTTGGACGCCAACGGCCGGATGGTGATGCGGCAAAAAGGTTGAATCGCGAGGCGGAATCCGTGAGTCGTGCTTCGGCAATGCCTTGGATGGAGATAGCGCTGGTGTGAGTTCTATCTTTCCGAATCGCTTTGCCGGGCGGCGACCAGGTCATCTCCCCATTTTTGGCGTTTGGCCTTCATTTCCTTCGCCGTGACCTTGCGCGTTTTCCGGATGATGCGCATGGCCTCGTCGGGCGTGTAGCCCTTCCAGCGCAGCAGGCCGTAAGTCACCATGCCGGTGCGGTGAATGCCTGCCGAGCAGTGGATGATGATGCGTGCTCCTTCGTCCAGCAGGCGGGAAAGTTCCGGTAGCGCGGCCCGCAGCCGTTCATGCACTTCGTCTGTGGGGTAATTGGCGTTGGGCATGGGAAGCCAGACCCAGGTGATGCCGTGGCGTTTGGCGGCATCGCCATACTTGCGGGCGTTTTCCCGCTCGCTGAGCAGCGTTACAAGATGGGTTGCACCCTCCTTGCGGAAGGCGGCCATGTCCCGCCCCTTGGGGCGGTGGTAGAGTGCCAGCGCGCCGTTGCCCACTTCCACCCATCGGATGTCGGGGCGGTAAGGCCGCTTCCAGCGCGGGCGCACTTCCCATGCTGCCCGCAGGAATGCCCATGTTTCGAAAGCGCTGCCGGAAAGCCAGCCAATGAGGATAATGGGCACAGCCGCGCTGCCCAGAGCCGCTTTTGCCAGCGGCAACATGACCACGAAGGCCGTGCCCACCCCCAGCAGGGCTTCCGCTGAAGGGAAAGCCGGCGGGCGGCTTTTGTAGGCGCGGATGTGGAGCGTGCGCCGCAGGGCGCGGACGAAAAGGGCAGCAATGATGGCGTACATTCCCCACACGATGGCCTGCCCGGGCCAGATGGAGGGTATCTGTTCGGGGCGAAGGTTTACGCCCAGGAGAACATACATCCCCGCGAGCAGTGTCACCATGGCCCAGAAAGCGCGCTTGCCCGGCAGTAAGTCGGCGAAGGCAGCGTGTTGTTCCCGCGTGGTACGCTTCCAGAGCAGGGTGAGCGCTACCAACACGCCCACGCCGCCGACGCCGGAAAGCAGCGAGCGTAATGGGCTGGGGGAGTTGATGGATTGGGAGATCGCGCCAAAGGTTGCCAGCGCCAGCCAGCCTTTCCACGAGCCGTAAAAGCGGCGCAGGCGCAGCGGCAGGCCGCGCAGCAGATCGCGGGAGTCGGTCAGCAGACCTTCACCCAATACCAGCAGGGTGATGAACGAAAACCACGTGTGCCACCACAGCAGCACAAAGGTTTCCACCACGGCGATGTCGGCCACGATGAGGTGGGCTTCCCACGTCGGTCGCCAGAGCATTTTGGTCATGTAGGCTTCGTATAATCCGAAAATGGCCCCCGCGAAAACCAGGCTGGGGAAGCGCGGCTTGCCGTAGCGGTAAATAAGGGTGATTAGTATCAGGAGGTGCAGGCCATAGAGTGGAAGTTCCACCAAAATCCCCCACGGGTGGAAGAAGGGGAACAAATCCGACCCGGCGAACACTTCGGCGAAGAAGGTGCTGTAGGCGGCGAGGAGGAGCCAGAAAAAGAGTTTATGGCGGTGGGGAATCTTCATGGGGTTTTCCTGTTGTGGCAGAACAGATCGTGGCGTTTCGCGGCTGGCATGGCAGATAAGGGCGTAGTCTGATTGTACATGATCTGCGGGCTGTGTGGGGAAGCGCTGGTGCCGAGGGCATGGTGAGGGTGTTCTGACCCGCTTGACGCTCTCAGGGAGATATGCTAAAGTAGGAATGCAAGGCAAGCAGTTTGGCGTGGCCGTGTCCGGCCCACCAGCGCCTGCTGAGCAAAATTTTTGTTGGAGGTGTTGCAGTGGCAGAGCGCCAAACCGGCACGGTCAAGTGGTTTAACGCCACGAAAGGCTACGGCTTCATCACTCCCGATGGCGGTCGCGATGTGTTCGTGCATTACAGCGGCATTCGCGGCGAGGGGTACCGCTCCTTGGAAGAGGGCCAACGGGTGGAATTCGAGGTCGTGGATACCCCCAAAGGGCCCCAAGCCCAAGAGGTGGTTGTTCTTGACTGATGTGTGAACCATCTTGACCACCACAGGCCGAGCATCATGCCCGGCCTGTGTGCTTTATAAGGGAAGATTTTGTGGCGTTCAGTTGGTGTGGACGACGGGCAGCCGTAACGTCACTGTCGTGCCCTGGCCTTCCACACTCTGGGCGGTGATTTGCCCGCCGTGGCTTTCGATGACCTGCTTGGCGATGGCAAGCCCCAGCCCGGCGCCTTCGAAAACGTGTTCGCCGCGACGGTCGGTGTGAAAGTAGCGCTCGAAGATGCGCGGCAGCAGGTTGGGGGGGATGCCAATGCCGTGGTCTTCCACCACGATGCGGAGGGCGTCGTTGCCGTCGGTTTCCACGGCGATGCGAATTTCACCGCCGTTGGGGCTGAATTTCACCGCATTGTGCAGCACAGCGCCGATTGCCCGCCCCAACATGGCCTGGTCGCCATAAACGGGCCGCAGGTCGGGCTCGATTTCCAGCGCGATGGGGCATTGGTTGGTTTTTGCCATTTCGTGCATGGCAGCCGCCTGCACTTGCACCAGTTGGGCGATGTCTACGGTTTCGCGTTTTTCGCCGATGAGGTCCATTTCCTGCAGAAAGAGCAGGTCGTTGACCAGGCTGGTGACGCGTTGCAGGTGGTCGGCGATTTTGTTCAACGCCATGCTTTGGCTTTGGGGCGGCATTTTGCCGCTGCGGAGCATTTCCACATAGCCGTTGATGACGGTCAGGGGCGTGCGCAGTTCGTGGGCAATGGTGGTGAGGAAGACGCGGCGGGCGTAGGATTGCTCGGCCAGTTGCTGGTAGGCGTCGGCGAGTTCGCTGGCTTTGAGGCGCAGGTCTTCCACGGCGAGGTCGTTGTTTTCCCGCAGGCGGTTGCTGAGTTCGCGCGCAATGGCGAGGGACATGTGGGAACTTTGCTTCATCACCTCGTTGAACGCCGCTTTGCGAATTTCCAGCACGGTCAGCGGGGAAATCGCAGTGACCGAGGCGGTGCGGGCGGTTTCGTGGATGAGGGCAATTTCGCCAAAAAAGTCGCCGCGGCGCAGGATTTGCAGCAGGCGGGCTTCGTCGTCGTTGATGTATTTGGTGACGCGTGCTTCGCCTTCCAGAATGATGTAGAAGGTGTCTTCCTGGCGGCCTTCCTGGCACATGACCGCGCCGGCAGGATATTGGCGGATTTCACCGCCTTCGATGAGGCGGTGTGCCTCGGCTTCGGTCATGCCGGGGAAGGCTTGGGAAATCAGGGGCAGCAGGTCGAGTTCGTTTGCTTTCATGGAGATGGTTCCTCATTGGCTGGGGAGGCGGGCTCGTAAAATATCAACAGGGTGCTGCCGTATTTGCGCTGGTCGAAGGCGTGCAGGTTCTTCAGGTCGAGGGGGGTATATTCGGTGGGGTGAATCTGAACGATGGCCCAGCCATCCTCGGCCAGCCAGGCGGGGTGCTGGTCGAGCAGGCGGAGGGCTTTTTCCCACATGCCGCGATATTGCGGGGGGGCGATGTAGATG
>JALVOR010000318.1 GCA_027026295.1 Anaerolineales bacterium
TTCTTTGCAGTCTTCCAGGGCTTTTTCGTAGTGCCCTAACATGAAATGCGCCAACGACCGCTCGCCCAGGGCGTCGGTAATGCCGAAAACGCGCTTGCTGGTGTGGTAATGTTGCAGCGAGCGTTCGGCGTTTTCCAGGCCCAGATCGGGGCGGGCGCTGGCGTTGTCGAGGGCGGCCAACTGGTGGTAAATGTTCCCCAAAAAGAGGCTGGTGAGGGGTGAGTCTTCCCCTTTGCTCAGTTCCAGGGCGGTTTGCAGGTATTGGCGGGCTTCCCGGGCGCGCATTTGCAAATAAAGCAGGCGGGCGTGATGCGCCATGGTTTCCACGCGCGGCAGCACCACTTCTTCGGGCAGGCTTTCGAGCCAGTTGAGGGCTTGCCGGGTCTGCAGTGCGCTGTCAGTGATATTGTCTTCCAGTTGATAGCGGTAGGCCTCTGCGTTGAGCAGGCTGCTGCGCAGCAGGGGGCTTTCCCGTTTTGCCGCCAGTTGGGAAAGCGACTGGGTGATGTGTTTCAGGGTGGCGACGTCGACGGTGTCGTACGCCAGCAGCATCCATTCGGTGTAGAGGTTCCAGATTTCGCTGTCGGTGAAAACGCTGTCGGCAATAGCGATGACCTTGCCGGCGTTGTGGAAGGCTTCGTTGGCCTGCTGGGCAACGCCAAGTTTGAGGGCGTGGTGGGCTGCATTGACCCACCATTGCATGGCGAGGTGGTGGTCGCCGGCCTGCTGGTGGTGGCGGGCGATGAGGGCCGCGCGGGGTTGGGTGGCCTGCCCCAGGACGCGTTTCCAGGCCATCGCCAGTTGCTGGTGGATGGCTTGCTGTCGCGTGGCGCTCATGGTGTTGAGTACCACTTCGCGCAGTTTGTGGTGCACGAAGTCGTAGGTCAGTGTGGCGCCTTTGGATTCCGTGCCTTGCAGCCAGCGGGTTTCTTCCAGCATTTCCAGCGCGTGGGTGAGGTCTTCGTCGGAAAGCCTGGTGGCTTCCTTGAGCACTTGTCGGGAAGAGCCGCTGCTTTGCAGGGCGGCGTATTCCAGCACGGTGCGGGCTTCGGGGGTGAGGTAGTGCAGGCGCTGTTCCAGCAGCGGCGTCAGCGGCTGGGGGAGCGGCCACTGCTCTACGGGCAGGTGGTCTTCGCCCGATTCGATCTGGTAACGCAGAATCTCGAGCAGGTAGAGCGGTGTGCCTGCGATGGAGCCTCGCCAGAGGTTGTCCACTTCGTCGGTGCTGAGTGGGCGCCCTAACATGCTTTCGGCAAGGGCGCGCACTTCTTCACGGGAAAGCCCTTGCAGTTCGGTGTTTTCCAGGCGCCGCTCGCGAATGAGGGGCAAAGCCCGTTGCCCAAAGGGGCTTTCGTGGAAGGTTTCGCGGCGGGCGGTCATCAGCAGGAAAGCCTGCCCGGTGGTGAAAGGGGCGCGCTCCATCCAGTAGAGCAGGGTGTCCGCGGTGGCGGGGTCGCTCCATTGGGTGTCGTCCACGCACACCAGCAACGGGACGCTGCGCGCCATAGTGAGCAAAATCAGGCGTAACACTTCCATTAACTGGCGTTGCATGGGGGCAGGGGGGCGCTGGAGCACCGAGCCCGGCGGCAGGAATTTTTCGGCTTCGGGGAAGAGGTGCAAGACGTAGGGCCACCACGGGCGGTTGACCTGCCGCCATTCGTCAGGCTCCATGGTGTTGCGGGTGGCGTCGAGAAGGGGGGCAAAAGGCAGCGTGCGGTCGCCGTGGCGGCAGGTGACGCGCACGAGGCGGTGGGTGGCAGGGACAATCTGGCGGGCAAATTCTTCGAGCAGGCGGGTTTTGCCCTGGCCGGTTTCCCCCAGCAGCAGGTAGGCGCCGCCCTGGGCAGCCTTGTGCCTGAGGGTGTCGAGGATGTCGGTGCGGCCAATGAAGGGGGCTTTGAGGGTGCTGTGGGTGGACCATGAAGAAGGTGTGGCGACCTGCCTGGGCGGCTGCACGAGCCGCTGGGCTTCTTGCAGGATTTCCTGGGGGTAATCTGTGCCCCGGGTGCGCTGGAGGTGTTCCCTCTGGCTTTGGAGGAACTTGTCGGCGGCGGTAATTTTCCCCTGAATGCGGAGGGCGCGCAGTGCCAGCAAGAGGTGCTGCGATTGGTCAGGGAAAGCGGCCAGGGCAGTATGGCAGATGTGAAAGGTTTTGGCGTAATCTTGCTGGGCGAAATAGTGATGTGCGAGCCGGTCGAGGATTTCCTGGTAGTGCCATTCTACGGTGTTGGAGGTGTAAAGCAACCAGTCGTCGAAGTCGTTGCTGGCGGGCGGGTGGAAACCTTCGAGAAAATGCCCCCGCCACAAACAGGCAGCCCGCTGTAATTGCGATGCAATGTGAGGGGGAAGCGGCACGTGGTTGGGAAGGTGGCGGGTTGCCTGGATGTTGTGCTTGGCAATGTGCGTGAATTCGCGATAGTCGATGGCGAGGTCGGGGTGGTTGGCCAGATGGTATTTTTCGTTGACGCGCTTGAGGGCGCCTTTGGGCAGAAATGCTTTCAAGCGGCTCAGTGTAGAGGAAAGGGATTGCTGGGTATTCCCCTCCAGCCTTTCTCCCCACAGCATGTTGAGCAGCCGGTCGCGCGAAAGGGGCGCCTCGCTGGCAGCAAGCAAGTATAAAGCGGCGCGCTCGCGGCGTCGCAATTTTTTGGCATTGGGTGGCGGTGAGCCATCTTCTTGCAAGATCCGGGGGGGGCCTAAAAGCAATATTTGAAGCATGGCACAGGAACGAATAGAAGGTTTGGGTTGATTTTATCACTATTTTGTCAGCCGCGATGAGAGGGGCTGCTGAGAGGTGCAGGCAAATGTTGTAGAAGCGTAACTGTGCAGCCTTGGGAAGATAGGCCACGGATGACGTGGATGGTCGCGGATGCATACAGGTTTTTAGGTCGCCAAGTTCGCCAAGAAGTTGTTATCGCAAAGGGCGCCAAGGGAGCAAGAGCGCAAAGTGTTGCTGCGGACGCTACGAATTGACGAAGTAACGCTTCACGAAAGACTTTGTTTCTGTGTTTTCTGTGGCGCTTCTGTGTTTTTTGTGGTTTCTTTGCCCTCACCCTATTAACAGGGCAGCCATTTCTACATATTTGGTTTGCACCCCTTGCTGAGCGCTTCTTTTTGGCAAGAGGGGCCGTTTTGGAGGGAGCGCGCTCGAAGGGGGTGTCGATTGTCAGGTATTCGCGCAACA
>JALVOR010000319.1:0-1837 GCA_027026295.1 Anaerolineales bacterium
CGCCCGATACCGCTCCGCCTGCTCCCGCAAACTTGCCGCCATCTGCGAGCGTGCAAAGCGGTCGCCGTCCGTGCCAAAGTCATAAGCGCGGGCCAGCCGCGCCGCCCATTCCTCCAGCAGGTCGGCGGCAGCCGCGTAAAGGTCGTAATAGTGGCCGCGGATGAACACCGGCGGCGCCTGCCCGGCGCTGAACGTCCACTCGCCGTTCATCAGATCGGCGGCGTCAGGCGTCAGCGTGTTGTAACTGCCGTCCACCAGCGTAGCGTTGGCTTCCCACCAGCCCATCGGCGCCCGATAGGTCTTGTACACCGCCTCCCCGCCGGGCTGATACTCCGCCGCTGGCTGCAGCGCCACATACTCAGCCGCAAACCGATGGGCGTCCAACGCCGCCTGCACCGTGTCGCCGTCGAAGGTATAAGCGCTGGCGTCCGTGTCGCCCACCATCTGCCGCACACGGGCAATCAATTCGGCCATCGTTGACCGTGCCATCGGCTACTTCCTCTTTCCCTTGGCGTTCTTTGCTTCCTTGGCGTCTTGGCGCTTACGCTTGGCGCCCTTGGCGTCATCTTGGCGTCCTTGGCGCTCACCCTTGGCACGCTCATACTCGCCGCTCTCTAACAGCCGCGCCGCGTGCTCCGCATCCACCAGCCACACCAGGCCGGTCTTCAGGTTCCTCACCCACACCGTTTTCGCCACGCCTAATCCTCCTAACGCCCTATCTTGCCTATCTACAGGAAGGCAGCATCCCACCGTATCACCGGCAGGGCGCTGCCTTCCCTGTCTACGCCTAACTGCGGTTCGCGGTCAGCACGGCAATCGCACTGGAACGCACCAGTTTCGCGCCGTAAACGTGCAAGCCCTTCACCGCGTCCGCAAAGCGGTTGTGCGGTCGGTAGGCCTCCACCTTCAGAATCTGCTCGGCGAAAGACCACGCCATCGGGTGCCCGGCGATGATCTTGTACTTGGTGCCGGAATCATTCGGCACGTTGTTGCTCTTCAGCACCGTGAAACCGGCGGCCTCGCCCACCTGCCCGTTGCGCAGGGTGGCGTCGGTGGCCGCGGTGCCCGCCTTCACGAAGCGGTCGTCCTTCAAAAGCAGGCCGTAGAACCACGGGGGCACAATCACCCACCGCCCGGCCTGCGGCACGTTGGCCTCGTCCAGCAGCACGCCCATGTCCACCAGGTACTCGTACGCGTTGCTCGCAGTCGGCACAATCGGTGAACTGTCATCGCCAATCGTGTTGCCCGCAGCCACGCCGGTGTACAGGCTGGCGATGTACTGGTCTGCCGCATCGCGCAGGCTGTAAGCCGCCTCGCGCATGGCCGCGTCCATCACCTTCGGCTTGGTCTGCACGCTGTCGATGTCGTCCACGTAGAAGTTGAAATACTTCGCCTGGTTGATTTCCAGCATCGGCTGGCTGGAAGTCAGCGCCGACGGGTCGGAAATGGTGCTGTTCTTGGTGTAGTCGCCCACGGTGATTGCACCAATCGCGTTGATCTTCACCGTGTCGCCCACGTTCTTGATTTCGCCCTCGTAGTCCCGATTGACCACGCCGGTCTGACCGTAAACCAGCGCCTTCTGCAGGTTCACCAGCAGCCGCGCGCTCCAAATGGTCGGAATGAAATTGTCCAGAGCCATCTTGCTACCCTCCTCTTGTTGTCAAATCACGAATTGCCTTCCAGCACCGCCTGAACCTCGTCCCACCGGCTGTTGATTTCCGCCGGCGACATGCGCTTGATGTCCTCCATCGTCAGGCGGACGCTCTGTCCGCGGGCGGGGTTGGTTACGCTGGCCTGCGCTGTGCCTACCAGGAACGGGTACCCTTTCACCAATTCC
>JALVOR010000319.1:1847-3177 GCA_027026295.1 Anaerolineales bacterium
CCCGCAGCAGTTCTTCGATGTTGGTCGGCTCGCCGTCCTCATTGAAATCCAGCCGCTCCATATCCAGCAGGCGCAGCGCCGCTTTAGACGACTGGATGCCCAACTTCTGGGCGGCAAAGGCTATCTTGGCGCTCACCGCCTGCTCACGGGCGCGTGCCGCCAGGGCATCGCGCTCCTTTTCCAGTTCGGCCAGCCGCTTCTGCAGGCGCTCCTGCTCGCTCATCTCGGCTTCTTCCTTCTCCTTCAGCGCCTTTTCCAGTTCCCGCAGTCTGGTGCGGTACTTTGCCGCCTCCGCCCGCAATTGCTGCACATACGCAGCGTCAAACTTTTCGGCTTCCGGTTCCTGCCCTTCCGCCGTGGCCTCCTGGGCCTGCGCTGAGCCCTGTCGAAGCGCCTGTGCAGCCTGTGCTGCCGCTTCCTGTTGGGCATTGACCTCCTGGGTCGTTTCCTCGCCCATGCTCACACCTCCTGAAATTACAAATCCTAAATCGCTAATCGCTTAAACGAACACGCCCGCCACCACCGCCCTGCGCACGCAAAACGCGCACACAGAACCGTGGTGACGGGCGTAACTCCGTCGATGCCGCAAGTTAGATTGTCACTGCCCCCGGGCGGGACTCCCCGTCCCCGCATAGCCTTGAGCCCTTTCAGGCTTTATCCGGCTGTAGATGGGAGATTCTCTACCTCCGGGGGCTGGTAACTTCATTATACCATAAAATCACGGCCACACCTTTCGCTTCGCTTCTGCGCTTTTTATAACTTCATCCGGGCGCGCCAGCCTCACCGAAATGATGAACGGCTGTAAATCATCGCCGCCGTGTGGCCTCATGGCGACCACGGCGCGCAAATAGCGTTTCCCGACCTTCATGTAGAAAATAGCAACCCCAGCATCCTCCTTGTTCCTGTGAACTTCATCGGGGGACTTTATCAACCATTGCAACACGCCTTCATAATCGGCAATCTCTGGGTGCCTTTTCAAATAATGCGCTCGTCGCTCTGCTGAAAGCAATACTGTTGTTTCGTTACGCCCCCAAAGCCTCGCAATGTCCTGCTGCACAAATCCTACAACTACCCGCTCTTTACCACCAAGCAGGCGTTGAAGCCATTGCGCCCTCTTCCCTCTGGAGGCTTGCTTCCACACTTCCGCATCCTTCCCCAAAATCTCCGCCAAACTCCGCCGGTAGTGCATTGCCCCCCAGCGGGCGCTGTGCTTGCGCCCCACGAAGTCAGCCAACTGCACCGCCCCGGCCCGGAACGCCAACCCGCCCGCCTTGCCCAAAATCTCATCCTGCACCGCTGGCGGCTGCTTCCCCAACCAGTCGCCCCCGCA
>JALVOR010000320.1:0-1853 GCA_027026295.1 Anaerolineales bacterium
CCCCCCCCCACCCCCACGCCAGCAAGCAGGAAACCAATAATCAACACAACCGCGCATCCCATGACGACTTTCCGTTTCATTGCACCTCGCCTCCTGCGGCAAAACACGTGCGCTGCGGCTCAGCAGGAACAAGCAGCCCAACCGCGACGAATACATCATCACCAAAAAACTTCACGGGCGCGCGACCACAAAATTATCAAAGCGCACATCCAACCCGCCTTCATCATAAGTGCTCGCCATCAAGCCAACCAGTCCACGGGTCAGCGTGCTATCGTGTACCGTGCTCAACACCTCGCCGTTGACTTCCAGTTGCAGCGTATCGCCCACACACATGACCTTGATGTGATTTTCGGCATCACCCTTGTTGATGGCGTCGCTGAATTTCCACTTGCCGCTGAGCGGCGTCGAGTTGCCTTCGTTATCCAGCATCATAATTTGGAAATAGCCATCATCGCCCACGGCGAAATAATACATTTCACCGCGAGGCGTTTCCCGGCAAAAGATGCCATAGTCCCCGCCCTGTTCGCCGCCGCTCACCTGGCGGGTGTCCACTTCAATAATCGCATCGACGGCTTTTACATCCGGGTCAGCCCACACCACCCATTGCGACTTCTTCACCATCAGGCGATACCAGCCATCAGCGGTGATTTCGGCAATAGCAGTGTCACTGTGTTCCACCGGCCAACCGTTACCGGCACTGCTGAAATCATCCGAAAAGACAACCGCCGCCCCTCCAGAGGAGCCCGACTGCCCCGCAGGCGGTTTGGGCGTAGCGTATTGTGCGTCCCCCAACGCCGCAGCCAGCAGCGGTTTCGCCAGGTTAATGGGACGCAAGGCATTGATAAAACCGCCCGTTGGCACACAGGCATCGTCGTCGTCGATATAACCATCCCCGTTGGTATCCGCTAAGTGGCGACAATCCACCACATCGCCGCCGGTGTCGCCGGAACCCAACATGGTGGGAATAGCAACCAGGTTGCCCTTGGCGTCGGCAACCATGCCGCCGCTGTTGCCACCTGCAATAGTGGCCGAGGTTTTGACGAAAGCCCGGTCGCCATAGCCCGCCTCTGCCGTGAAACCACTCACTTCACCGCGGGTGAGGGTAATGGTGTTACCGCCAATACCGGGGTAGCCCAAAATGACCAACGGCTGCCCCAGGTGCAACTTGTCGGAATCACCCAAACGCACATAGGGCAAATTCAGGCTTTCGGGGTCAACCGGGTTGCCGTTCATATCGGTGGTGATGCGCAGCACAGCAATGTCCAACGCTTCGTCCGCCGTGACCACCTCGGCATAGTAACGCGGCACAGGCGGCTTGTCTTCCGCTTCAGTAACCAGGATTTGCAACGCGGCTACCCGCTCATCCGCGTCAGAAAGCGCAACATGGGCATTTGTCAGGATGAAACCCCGCGGGTCGACAATCGTGCCAGAGCCGCTCCAGACGGGTTCCAACGTGCCATTATGGCGCGCTTCTGCCAGAATTTGCACCACGGCGCGGTAAGGGATTTTCGCATCCAGCGGGGGCGCAGCAGGCGTGTAATCAGGGTGAGGGGTATAAGTCGGAAACGACGCCTGCGCCGTGGGTTGCTGACCAACAGAAACGGGCGTCAGCGTGGGAATCGCTACAGCAGCCGTGGCATAAGGCGCTGGCGTCTCGGTTTCATCAGCAAGCATGCCGATAACCATCAACCCGCCCAACGTCATCACACCGCACAACATGACGATGGCGAAAAACACGCCACAACCGACAAGGAGTTTCTTCATAATAGCGGCCTCCGCACACAAACAGGGGGCAAGCGAACAGGTACGGCCATTATACCGCGAGCGCTATAACCACTTCACCACAATATCGC
>JALVOR010000320.1:1863-3175 GCA_027026295.1 Anaerolineales bacterium
AATAGCACGCGAACGGGACGGTTTTTTTATTACCTTCAATATCCGTGAAGGCCAGAAGTTCGAGTTTGGCGAATATGCGGGAAAGTATCTCGAGGAGATAGCGATGCGAGATAGAGGTTACTTAGAGTGGATGGTTCGCTCCATCGAGGATTTGGGTGAAGATATGCGATTTACATTGGAGTATTATCTATGAAAGTAGCGGTTGAGTGCAGGTCTATTTTGTTGCAAAAGGCTTTGGAGAGCTTTTTGGGTGAGCGATTGAGCTCTTTAGCTATTCCTATCAAATTTTCACAAACACTCCTTTTCGATACATCCACCAAGCCACTAGAAAGAAGACAAACAAATGCGACAACGCCTCGCGATAAACCTTTTCGACGCGGTTTTCCAGCGCTTTGGCGCGCACCGCGTGCTCATTGGCCACATTGGGGTGGCTTCCCAGCCGCTCGACGCCCCGATAAACTTCCGTGGCGGCATCGTGCAGCAAGGAAACCATGCGCTCAACGTACTCGTTGGGGCGAATGTCAAAAATTTCCATCTCATCCACGGTGGTATAGGCGTAATCCAGCATGTCGTCAATGGTCAGCGAGAGGGCAAAAATATCCTCCCGGTCAAAAGGCGTGACAAAAGTGCGGTTGAGTTCGTCAATCAAAATGCGGCGGGCTTCATCGGCGGCTTTCTCGATTTCCCGAATGCGCGCGGCGTGTTCTGCCGACGGCTCTTTCACATAATCTTGCAGCACATGAAACCCCTCTAATGTCAATTCGGCTTGCTGCAACAGCAAAACCACAAAACGGTTTGGCTTTTTCTCACGACGGAAAAGACCCATTCCTTGCCTCCTTGAAAAGCGTTACACGCACAGCACGGCGCGTGTGGTTTGTAATGCGGGCATGGTGGGAAACCGCCAGCAGCGGCACCCACGCAATCTGGTTTCGGGAAACCACCAGCGGCCAGCGCGCCCGCAGGCGCAACGGCAGCCGGGCATTGATCATCAAATCGGAAACCTTCTGCCGCCGCCCGCCCATGCCCAGCAGGGCAATCACATCGCCGGGGCGGCGGGGGCGCACTTCGAAGGGGAAAGCCAGCACGTCGGCGTCCAGCCAGGCAACCTCGGGAGCAGCCTGAGCGCGCCAATCTTCAGGAAGCGACTGAGGTTGCGAAATCTGCAATGCCCACCCCGACGCCAACGCTACGCGCCCGCCCGCGGGCAGGCGAAAAACGCCCTCTGCCGGCAATTGCGGCCACGCATCGGCAGGTAACGCTTCGGCAGCGCGGGCAAACCATACCTGCTGCGGCTCCACCCACAACACCAGGC
>JALVOR010000321.1 GCA_027026295.1 Anaerolineales bacterium
CGCCTGCACCGCGCCCCAAACCGCCAACGGCAGCAGCAACCCCCCCTCGCCCACGAAAAGCGACAGGCTCACCCGCCACAGCCGCAAAGCGAAGGGAAATTGCAGCAACGCGGCGTATTCGGTCTGCTTGGCATAAAAGGTATTCGGCCACAAATGGCCGGAAAGATGCCGGTTGAAGCCCACATAAGGTGCGAAAACCAGCGCAAAACCCGCCCCCAACGCTGCCCAACGCCCCAGCACTTCCCGCGGGCGCAGGGCTTTTCCATCGGCGGGCGGCTTCCACGCTGCAGCAGCCCACGCCAGCGCCAGCCAGGGCAGCGCCAGCACCGCTTCGGGGCGCACCCACGCGGCCACGCCTACCAACGCCCCCACCGCCAGCGCCCCGCGGCTGGAACGCCTGCCCCGCGGCGCGAGCAGCACCACCAAAAGCAGAAGCCACGCGAAAAAGGCGGTTTCCATGCCCGAAAGCGCCGCCCATACCAGATGCCATGCCCCACTCACGCCCAACCCGGCAGCCCACGCCCACGCGGGGGCATCATCGGGGCGGGTGCGCCGCCACCACAGCCACACACTGAATCCCATCCCCGTCAGCGTTAGCCAGCCCAACAATGCGCTCCACACTAAGGGCGGCACGCCCAACGCCTGCCCCACGGCCTGCAACAACACCCACAAGGGCGCCGTTGCCCCCGCCGAAGGCAGGCCGGGGCGGTAAGCCCACTGCCCAAACGCCACCAGATTGCGGGCATAGGTCTGGTGAATCCAGGCGTCATCCAGCGGAAAACCCCAGCGGTAGGTTTTCACCGCGGCAGCCACAAAGACACCCATCCACAGCGCGCTCCAGGCGGCAAAAACCGCCCACGCCCGTTGCCATGCCTTCACGGCGTTCCCTCCAGCACGAAGAAGGGCACATCGCGGGCGATTTCCCCCGCATAGCGCCACGGCGGCGGCACGGTGGTGGGATGACAATAAGCATGGTTGAAAGGTTTGGGGTGGTCAGGCTCCAGAATCCAGTAGCGCGCTCCATAGCGCCGCGCCACCTCCCCCGCGCTGGCACGGCTGCCGCTGGGCACCACTAACGAAGGCCGTCCGGTGAACAGCGAGAACCCCGGCGGGTTGTTGACCAAAATCACGGCGTCTTTGGGAATGCCGCGCGCTTCCAGCCCGGCTTCCAGACGGGCAAATGCCCGCCATTCCTTATCCCACGCCGTTGCGCGCCAGTTGTTGCCGATGACCCGCCGCTGCACCGCCAGCAGGGAAAGCAGCACCGCGACGGCCACCAGCCCCCAGCCTAACACTCGCTCCGCCTGGGTCAAATCCCATTGTCGCCAGCGCGCCAGGGAACGCAGCGCCGCCGCCAGCCCTAAAGGCGCCAACGTCCACACCAATGGCTGCACCGCCGCCCCGGCATGGAAAAAGCCGCCGCGTTCCCCGGCAAAGGGGAAAACAACACTCATCAGCAGCCACAGCAGACCCCACATGCCCATGCCCACGGCCACAGCGGGCTTGCGGCGCTGCCGCCACGCCCCCACCAACGCAAAGGGCAGCCACACAATTTGCCCCTGCACTGCTACTGCCGAGAGTAAATTGGTCAGCGCAGCGTGCCCGCGGGCGCGCAAGATGGCTTCCCAGCCGGTAGCCCACCAGCGCGCAAAGGTCAATTGCGAAGCGGGGTAGAGGAAAACATCGTTGTATTCGGTCAGCCACAACGCCCGCAGGCCGCCCGGTGCGGAAAGCGCCCCAAAAGCGTGCCAGTTTCGCAGCATCCACGGCGCGGCCACCGCCAGATAGCCCGCCAGCGCCCAGCCGTAGGGCTGCAAACGGCGCTGCTTTGCCAGAAACAGCACACCCCACGCGGCCAACAGCCACAAAAAGCCTTCCGCCCGCGCGAGGTAAAACAGCCCGGCAAACGCGCCCATCCCCAACGGCAAAATCATATCGCGGCAGGTTGACGCCTTCATACCGCTGAGCCAAAGGCAGCCTGCCTCTGCCTCATCGCCGCTTTCCCACAGTGCAGCGAGGAAGAACAGCGCGCCGAGCACCATCAATGGCGTGAACGTGTCGGGCACAGCAAGGTAGGGCAGGTAAAACCCCGAAAACACAGCCAGCGCGCCCGCCATCCACGCCCACAAGCGCCGCCCGCCCAGGGCATAAGCCAGCAGCGCCGTGAGCGGCGGGATGCTCACCGCGAGCAAAAAGAAGGGCAGGCGCGCCGCGGCGAAGGGTTCTACCCCTTTGAGCAGCGCCACGCCCGCCGCGGCAAGCATGGCCGCGAGGGGATGCCAATAGGCAAAGCCCGGGTGGGGCAAACCCTGCGGGTCGTCGAGGTAATTCCACAAAAACGGCTCCGCCGTGCTGCCCGCGGCAAGTTGCTTCCCCATGAGGGTGTAATAATCAGCGTCCATGTAGCCCGGGCTGTGCTGGAACACGCCCACCGCCAGCAACACCACCGCTTGCAGCACCAGCAGCCATGCCAGATCTTGCCGTTTCATCGCTTTCTCCCAGACAACTGCGCCGCCTGCTGTAACTGTTCCGCCTAAGAGGCTATCCGAGAATTCTTTGCAGATGTGTCACTGCGAGGCGGGCTGAGCAATGACAAAGCCCGCCGAAGCAGTCTCCTGGCCGATAAAACGGGGGGGATTGCTTCACCCCGGAGCCTGCGCCGAGCGCAGCGAGGGGGGGGCTCGCAATGACACCACCACGATATTTTTCGGACAGAGTCCAAAGGAACAGGCTACGGATGAGAACGGAGGTACGCGGATTTTTGTTAACGCCAAGGTCGCAAAGGCACGGCGTTACTTTGGGCTTCCCACAAATTGACGAGGTAACGCTTCACGAATGAACACTGCCTACATCTCCAACGGCAGTTCTTCCCACGCCACGCGGTCGCGGGCTGCCCACCACCGCACGCTATAAAACAGTGGCCACACCAACGAGGGCAGCAACAAACGCGCAGCCAGCGAGGAAGACGCCCATGCCCAAAAGCCAGTATGCGGCCACCACAAAAACCAACTCAACAGCCACAACAACACCAACGAAAGCGCCACCGCCAGCCGCCCATAGGTTTTCCAGCGGCGATACCAATAGAGCCATACCACCAACAGCGGCACAGCCAAAACCACCTGGTCAACAGCCGCGATGCGCCCGCCCCACCACAGCCC
>JALVOR010000322.1 GCA_027026295.1 Anaerolineales bacterium
TCCTTGATCTCGGCCTTGAACTCGTCGGTAAGGCTCATTTCGGGCGGCGCGATGAAGGTAATCGGGCAGTCCAACTTGGTGAGGGCGTAGGCCAGGGAATGCATGGTGCGCATCCGCATATCGCCCACGGCCACCCAGGTGAGGCCGTCGATGCGGCCTTTCTCGCGATAGACGGTGTAGAGGTCGGTGAGGATCTGGGTGGGGTGCTCGCCCCAGCCGTCGCCGCCGTTGATGATCGGAATGGAAGCCCACTTGGCCGCCTCGGCGGGTGCGCCCTGCTGGAAGTGGCGCATCACGATGACGTCGCCGTAGTATTCCAACATGCGCACGGTGTCTTTGATGGATTCGCGGTAGAAGTCGCCGGCGCGGGTCATCTTGGGGTCGGCGAAACCGGTCACCTTGCCGCCCAGGCGCAGCATGGCGGCTTCGTGCGCCAGGCGGGTGCGGGTGGAAGGCTGATAGAAAGCGGTGACCATAGTCTTTTCTTTGAGCAGGTCAACATTCTTGCGGTTGCGGGCAATGGGTTCCAGTTTTTCGGCAACCTCAAAAGTGCGGAAGAACTCGCTGCGTTCAAAGTCCTTCAGAGAAAGGATGTCACGGCCAAGGAAACTACGCATAGGATTACCTCCAAAATTAAAGAAATCGCCCTCGCGGGGCAGGGCTTAGAGCCTATCCGAAAATTCTTTGCAGATGTGTCACTGCGAGGCGGGCTGAGCAATGACGAAGCGGGCTGAGCAATGACGAAGCCCGCCGAAGCAGTCTCCAGACCGATAAAAAGGGGGATCGCTTCGCCCCGGAGCCTGCGCCGAGCGCAGCGAGAGGGGCTCGCAATGACACCGCTACGATTATTTTTCGGATAGAGCCTTAGTCTACCACTACCTTAAAGGGTAGGGAAGGGTTGTTGTGAGGGAACGCCAAAGAGAGGGAGCCGGTCAATCTATGGGTGCGTTCAGGTAATCGAAGACAGCCTGGAACGCTTCGACGACTTTGGGGTCGTAAAGTTTTCCGGCATTGTGCCTGATTTCTTCCAGCGCTTCTTCGTGAGTCCTGGGTTCGTGGTAAACCCGGCGGTCAACCATCGCGGCGTAGGAATCTACCACAGCGAGAATGCGCGCGCCGAGGGGAATTTCCTCGCCTTTGAGACCTTTGGGGTAGCCGCTGCCATCCCAGCGTTCGTGGTGGGCTTCCACGATATCGGCAACCGGCTGCAACGCTTTCAGCGAGCGAAGGATTTGTGCGCCGATGGTGGGGTGCTGGCGCATGGTTTCCCATTCCTTGGAGGTGAGAGGGCCCGGTTTGAGCAGCACGTAGTCGGGAATGCCGATTTTGCCGATGTCGTGGAGCAGCGCGGCAAGGCGGACGGTTTCTGTCTCTTCGGGAGAGAGCCCCATTTCGGCGGCGATGGCGGTTGCCCATTCAGCCAGTTGTTTGCCGTGGTCGCCATGGTAGGCGTCGCGAGCGTCCATGGCATGGGAAAGCGCCAGGACGGTTTGCATGAAGGCTTCCTCTAACTGGGCGTGTGCCTGGGTGCGATGCAGGGCGGTGGCGCTGATGTCCACTAAGGCTTCCAGCAAGGTGACGTCTTCCTGGGTGAAAGGTTTTGCCCCCAAAGGACGCCCTACCAGCAACACCCCCACGGCTTCGTTTTGGGGTGTGTGCAAGGGGGCTGCAATGGCAGGCCCGATGCGTTGCACCCATTTGGTGTGGGCGGTGAGGGGCGATTGACTGAGGTTATGGAACACCAGGGGCGCGTTGCTTTTGATGGTTTCCCATATCAGCCCGCGTTGGAGCGTGTGGAAGCGCCCGATGAGGTTCTTGGGGAAGCCAATGGCGTGTTCGATGATAATTTGGGGATGGTGTTCGTTCAGGAAACGGGCAACTATCGCGTGGTCTGCTCGGGTGAGCATCAGCGCCTGTTCCGCGAGCACCTGAATGAGGCTTTCCACGCTTTCGGTATCCCGAAGGAGGGTGCTGGCGGTGGAGAGCAGCGACATCTGCTCGATTTTTTCTTGCAGGTTGTGCACCAGATAGGCGTTTTCCAGGGCGATGGCAGCGTGGTCTGCCAGCATGAGCAGCAGTTCGGTTTCGTTGTGCGTGAATTGGTGCGGCTGTGCCCATGCGACGTTCATGACGCCCCGTACTTCGCCGTGGGCGATCAGCGGCAGGCTGATAATGGCGCCTTTCCACGGCGTGCCCTCGAACATGGGGTCTTTTGAGAAGTCGGGCACAATGCGGGCTTTGCCAGTGCGGGCGACGGTGAAGGTGATGCCGTTAGGCCGGGGTTCCTGATAGGGGCGGGGTTGGGATTCCCCTTCCCAACTGGCGGCCAGGAACGACAGTTTCCGCCCGTCGTACAGAAAGACATGGGCGTCGTCGGCGCGTACCAGGCTAAGGGTTTGTTTCAGCAGCGCCGCAATGACCTCGGAAACATCAAGGCTGGAAACAATTTGCAGGCTGGCAACGCGGAGGGCGTCGAGTTCCTTGCGGCGTTGTTGTTCGTGCTGGTAAAGGCGCGCGTTTTGCAGGGCGATGGCGGCTGCGCTGGCTAATGTTTGCACCACGTGGGTGTGCTGGGTGGTGAAGTGGTGGGGTTCGGTGGCGTTCAGCGCGACGATGCCGATGACATCCTCGCTGTAAACCAGCGGGATGCCCAGCCACGAGCCCACAGGTCGTGAAGAGAAATTGATCCAGCCGTGGAAGGCGCTGGTATCGGGGATGAGCAGCGGGCGCCTGGTACGGGTGAGGAGGGCGGTGGTTTCCCATTCTTCTGGCGGTGGGAAACGTTGGAGTCGTTGGCGAAGTTCCTCGATGGGCGTGTCACCGCCGTATAACAGGTGGGCTTCGAGGCGGCCTTCAGCGTTCTTGAGCCATATCAGGGCTTGCTCGTAAGGCACGACGGTTTGCAGGCCCTCCAGTAAGCGGGCGAGAATGGTGTCGATGTGCAGGCTGCGGTTGAGGGAAAGCACCAGGTCGTTCAGCGCCCTGGCTTCGTGCAGCGCCCGGCGGTCTCTTTCCGACTGCAGCGAGCGGTACACGATGGAAGCCATCCACCGAACCGTGCGGGAAGCCAGTTGTAACGCGGTGGGTGAGTGTTTTTCTTTGGTCTTCCATCCCTGGTAGAGCAATCCTACAAATTCTTCGCTGATAGGAGAGCGATAGACGCCTACTCAACGGATGCCTTCCCGCTGGAAATCGTGCCGGATTTCGGCGGATTCTATGCTTTCCACAGGCACGACGCTCCACCCTGTTGTTTCGGGCAGCAGAGGCAGGTGTTCGAGGGGACACTTTTGTTCGGCGCGTTGTGGGCATTTGAGCCATGTGTGGGTTGTTGCCAGAACCGTGGCGGTATGCGTTTCGTTGGCGCTGAAAAAGACCGATGCGCCCCATGCAGCCTGATTGATTTCGGTGAGCAGGTTGAGCGCGCGGCCCGCGATCACGCGCGCGTCGTTGGTGGAGAATGCGACCTCATCCAACTTTTGCAGAAAGGTCAGGCGGCGTGTGATGGCGGCGATGTGTTGTTTGAGGGCGTGTTGGATACGGGCGGTGAAAATGATGGGTTGGCGCGGTGTTTTGGCGATGTAATCGGTCAGCCCCATTTGGAAAAGGCTGGCGATTTCTTCGTTTGTGCTTTGGTCGGAGAAAAGGATGATGGGAATGTCGAGGTGTCTGGATGTGATGAATTGAAGGATCTCGGCAGCGGTGAGGTCGCCGAGGCGGTGTTCGGTAATGATAAGGTCAGGCCACGGGGCATCGGTTTGCGCTTGTGTCCATGCTTGTGGTGAAGCGATAGGCTGCAAACTCGTTTGCGGAAGGTGTTCCTGCAAAGTTTGCTGGACCCAGCGTGTATCGTCGTTTGAACCATCAATGAGCCAGATTGTGGGCATAGGGGCATTCGTTTTGAGTAGGATAAGAGCCTATTCGGAAATTCTTTGCAGATGTGTCGCTGCGAGGCGGGCTGAGCAATGACGAAGCCCGCCGAAGCAGTCTCCTGACCGATAAAAAAGGGGGATTGCTTCGCCCCGGAGCCTGCGCCGAGCGTAGCGAGGGGGGCTCGCAATGACACCACCACGATATTTTTCGGATGGAGTCTAAGGCCATTTTTGTTAGACGGCTATTTGGTTGTCGCGTTGTTTCGTTTTTCGAGAGGGGCTGACTCTTTGGCAGCCTTGGTGCCTCGAAAAAATCCGCGAGCACCCGTTACCATTGGTGCTCCCGGCGGCCTGTTTTCCGAGGCTGAGCGATTATTCCCATTGTACAGCAAAACGGGCGCATGCGGGAATGTTTCGGGCGAAAATGGAGATTGGCAACGCCACACTGAACAGGAGGCAGTGGGGCGTTTTGCTTGCTTTTTTACCAAAATTCGTTTATACTGTGGGTGGTTGTGGGAGAAAGTGTCGCGAAGTGGAGCGCCGTGCAGCGGCGTTTCTGTCTTTAAAGGGAGATGAGAACAGATGTTCTTGGGGCGCTACCGCCATACCCTCGACAAGAAAGGCCGTTTGACCATTCCGGCGCGCTTCCGTGAAGCGTTGCACGAAGGCGCTTTCCTCGTGCAGGGCTTCGACCGCAACCTGATGGTGCTTACGCCCGACGTGTTTGAGCGCATTTACCGGCGCGTGAATGCCCTGAGCATGACCGACCCGGTAGCCCGCCAGCTGAAGCGCCTGATTTTCTCAGCCGCCAGCCCGGTGGAACTCGACAGCGCGGGGCGCATCCTTATCCCTCCATATTTGCGGGAGGCGGTAGCGCTGAGCGACGAAGCCGTGGTCGTTGGTGTGGGCGATTATTTTGAGATCTGGCCCCCCGCCGACTGGGAAGGCCAGCAGGCCTTGCTGCAAGACGCTGACGCCAATGCGCGCCGCTTTGCAGCCTTAGACATTTCGCCCGTGGATGCCAACCCGGCGGGTGCATAGGTGCTGCCGTGGACTGGCCGCATCGTCCGGTACTTTACCAGGAAGTGCTGAACGCCTTGCAGCCTCGTGCTGGCGGGCGTTATGTCGATGGCACACTGGGCGCAGGTGGGCACGCGGAGGGTATTTTGCAGCGCAGCGCCCCCGACGGCCTCTTGTTGGGGCTGGACGTCGACCCGCAGGCGTTGGCCATTGCCGCCGAGCGGCTGGCTCCTTTTGGCGAGCGGGCGATATTGCGTCGCGTTTCTTATACCACCCTGAGCGAGCAGTTGGCAACGCTGGGATGGAAACACGTGGACGGCATTGTGCTGGATTTGGGATTGTCGTCCATGCAGATTGACCAGGCCGAACGGGGTTTTTCCTTTCGCGAAGATGCCCCGCTGGATATGCGTTTCGACCCTTCCCAGCCCCTCACCGCTGCTGATCTGGTGAACACGCTGGATGAGGAGGCGCTGGCCGACCTGCTGTGGCGCTACGGCGAAGAGCGGCATTCCCGCCGGGTTGCCCGCGCCATCGTGCACCGCCGCCCGATAACCACCACCCGCCAACTGGCCGACGTGGTGGCTTCGGTCACTTCGTCGGGAAAGCGCGGCATGCACCCCGCCACCCGCACCTTTCAGGCGTTGCGTATTGCCGTCAACCAGGAACTCGCCAATGTGGAAGCCGTGTTGCCGCAAGCCATCAAGGCATTGGCGCCGGGCGGGCGGCTGGCGGTGATTGCCTTCCACTCGCTGGAAGACCGCATTGTGAAACGGGCTTTCAAGGCTACCGCTGGCATGTGTGTTTGCCCGCCGGAACAGCCTTTTTGCGATTGCGAGCGCGAGGCGCAGGTGCGGCTGCTCAAGCCGTTCCCCATGCGCCCGAGTGAGGACGAGGTTGCACAAAATCCGCGGGCTCGCAGCGCGCGGTTGCGGGTTGTTGAGAAACTGGCATAAGGCTTGCAGGGTACGCGACGATGAAAAAGCGAATTCGCAAAACTACTCAGGCATACCGGGAACTTCCGTGGCGCAGGCGGCTGCGCTGGTTGACCAGCGCTTTGGCGGTTGTCGTCGCCGTCGCCGCCGTCATTGGGCTGGAGGTGCATCTCTCGGCAGAGGCGGTGTGGCTGGGCTATCAGACCCGCAGCCTTCAAGAGCAAATGATGATAGCCCGCCAGGAAATCGTGGAAATGCAGACAGACCTGGCGCAAGCCTATTCGGTGGAAGCCATGCAAAAGTGGGCTGAAGAAAACGGCTACCGGCCCGTTGCACCCGAACAAATGCATTTCGTCCCTGTGCCGCCTGAAGCAGCCGAGACGCTCGATGTACAGATTGCCAAACCCCAGCCGTTGGCCGCGGTAGAAGTTGCACCTTTGCCCGAGGAGTATACCGTTTCGCTGTTGCGCGTGTTGAGCCGCTACCTGTTTCTGGAGCCTTCCCGATGACGCAAGATTTGCATGCTGCCTCTCCTTCTGCAACAGAAGAGCGCACTTTCGTGTGGCGATATGCAGTGGCAGCCGGCGCAGTGCTCGCGTTGGGTGTGTTGGTGGTTGTGCGGATGGTGATGATGCAGTCCGCCTCGGAGCGGGCGCGCTTGATGGAGATGGTGCCGAATTATTACAGCGAAAGCGTCGCCAAGCCGCGCGGCCTGATTTTTGACCGCGAAGGCCATTTGCTGGCAGGCGACCGGGCAGTTTACGAACTGGATGTGAACCTCACGGATACGCCGGCAGAAGCACTGCCCCGCCTTGCACAGAGCATTGGCAATGTGTTGCGGGTAGACGTAAGTCAACTGGCCCAGGAATTGATGCTGCACAAACAGCGCGGCACGCCCGCTGTGCAGGTTTCCCAGCGGGTTACCGAAGAGCAGAAAACGGCCATCGAGGAAAGCATTGGCCTTTGGGCTGGCTCGGTGGAAGGCTTTGCCGTGAACAGGGTGCTGGGCTTTCATACCAATATGGTGCGTTATTACCCCGAAGGCGACCTTGCTGCCAATGTTTTGGGATACGTCGCGCTGGGGCAAAACAAGGGCTACGGCGGCGTCGAGCAATATTATGACGATTTGCTCAAAGGCGGCGTGGCGTGGGTGCAACATCCTTACTCCCCGTGGATGGAAAACAACGCAGCCGGGAAAATGCTCAAGGAGCCGGTTTCGCTGTATTTGACCATTGACCGCAATTTGCAGCACCTTGCAGAAAAGACAGCCCGGGAAGCGGCAGAAGGCCAGGATGCCAAGAGCGCCAGCATCATTGTTGCCAATCCCTACACGGGCGAGATTTTGGCGATGGCGGTTTACCCCCGCCCCAATTTGAATGATTACGACGAAATTCAGGAATACGTCAAGAAATGGGATGCTTTCGACCTTGCTCTGGAACGGACGTATGAGCCGGGTTCGGTATTCAAGATTGTCACCATGGCGGCGGCCATCGACGAAGGCACGGTCACGCCCGACACGCATTTCGAAGACGTTGGCATCTATCAGGTGCCCGGGCGCGCGGTCTACAACTGGAACCGCGGTGCATGGGGAGATCAGACCATGATGACCTGTTTGCAGCATTCCCTCAATACCTGCCTTGCATGGGTTGCTGTAGAGCACGTTGGCAAGAACAATTTCTACAATTACCTCCAGGCCTTTGGCTTTGGGCAGCGCACCGGCATTGACCTGGGCGGCGAACCACCCGGCTTTTACAACCGCCCCGGCAGCGACCAGTGGTCGTTTTCCGACTTCGCTTCGCAGGCGTTCGGGCAGGCCATTGCGGTAACGCCGGTGCAGATGGTGGTCGCGGCTTCGGCCATTGCCAACGGCGGCTATCTGGTGACGCCGCATGTGTTGCGTTACGATGTCGTTGATGGGCGGGCTTACCGCTACCAGCCCGATGCTTCCCGGCAGGTAATTTCCGCTGAGGCTTCCCGCACCATGCGCGAGATGCTGGAAGAGTCGCTGCAAGGTGAGTCGGAAGCCGCCCTGGTGCCGGGCTACAGGGTTGCCGGGAAAACCGGTACCGCTGAGATTTCGGCAGGCACGGCAGGGTATGTGCTGAATGCCACCAATGCTTCGTTCGTGGGCTGGTTCCCGGCAGAAAAGCCGCAATATCTGATTTATATCTGGCTTGAGCAGCCGAAGGGTAAGTGGGCGTCCATCGTGGCAGCCCCTGTGTTTGCCCAGATGGTGCGGCAGATTGCCGCGTTGGAGCGTGTTCCTCCCGATGCTGTGCGCGAACAACTGGAAGCCCAGCATTCGCAGGTAAACCCGTGAGCGTGTTGTGGTGTTGACTTTAGCCGATGTGGTCGAAGCGTTGACCGAGGTGCGCCCGCCGGAAAACGGCGAAGTGCTCACTGAAACCGTGGTGGATTCCCGTCAGGCCATCCCGGGGGCGATGTTCGTTGCCCTGCCCGGAGAGCGGCACGACGGCCATGATTTTGTGGAAGACGCCTTCCGCCGCGGCGCAACCTTAGCGCTCACGGCGCGCCCCTTGCCGAATTACCCCGCGCTGGATTTGCGCGCCGGTTTTTCCGCCCCCGCTTGGGACGCTTTCCATACCCCCGGCTGCGTGGTGGTGAACGACACTCTGGCTGCGCTGCAGCAGGTTGCGCGCTTTTGGCGGCGCAAGATGGCGCATGTGCGGGTAATCGGTATCACCGGCAGTGTGGGCAAGTCCACCACCAAGGAATTGACCGCCCAGGTGCTGAGCCGCCGCTACCGCACGTTGAAGAACCTCGGTAACTTCAACAACGAAATTGGCCTACCGCTGACCCTGCTGCGCCTCACCGAAGGCTATGAGCGGGCGGTGCTGGAAATGGGCTTCTATGTGCCCGGTGAAATTGCTTTGTTGTGTGACATCGCCCAGCCGCAAATTGGTGTGGTGACGAATATCGGGTTGGTGCACGCCGAGCGGGCGGGTTCGCAGGAAACCATCGCCCGCGGCAAGGCCGAACTGGTGGAAGCCCTGCCGCCCGCACCTGAAGGTGTGGCGGTGCTCAACTATGATGACCCGTGGGTGCGCCGCATGGCCGAGAAGTCCCGGGCGCAGGTGTTTTTCTACGGCCTTTCGCCAAAAGCCGACCTGTGGGCTGACGACGTCGAGGGGCTGGGGCTGGACGGCATTCGTTTGCGCCTGCACCATCGCGGCGAGGCCCTGACCATCAAAGTGCCCCTGCTGGGCAGGCATTCGGCGCACACGGTGCTGCGGGCTGCTGCCGTGGGGCTGGTCGAGGGCCTTGCCTGGGGCGAAATCGTTTCCGGGTTGCGCATGGGTTACACCCAGTTGCGGCTGGCGGTGGTGCGGGCGTTCAACGGCGCGCCGCTGCTGGACGATACCTACAACGCTTCGCCGCAATCGACCCTTGCGGCGCTGAACCTGCTGGCCGACCTGCCCGGGCGGCGAGTGGCGGTGCTGGGCGACATGCTGGAACTTGGCCCTTACGAACACGAAGGCCATTGGAAGGTGGGCTTGCGGGCTGCCGAAGTTGCCGGGTTGCTGGTGACGGTGGGCGAGCGCGCTCGCCTGATTGCCGAGGCGGCGCGGCAGGCAGGGCTGCCGCCTTCTGC
>JALVOR010000323.1 GCA_027026295.1 Anaerolineales bacterium
ATTCAACGGCCTCCCTGCCTGCCGCGCCGCCTTCTGCCGTGATCGAAGCCGCCGACGCTGATGAGGCGGTAGAGGTGTTGCAGAAAGTGCTGCAGCCCGATGACGTGGTGCTGGTAAAAGGCTCCCGTGGTGTGCGGATGGATAGGATTGTGGGGGCGCTGGAGGTGACGTCGTGATTGTCACGCCTGCACCCACCACCTTGGCACTGGGGCTGGCCGCGTTGAGTTTTGTGCTCACGGTCATCTGGGGCGACCCGCTGTTGGACATTTTGCGCCACTTCAAAGTGGGCAAAATCATCCGCATGGATGGCCCCGAACGGCACTTTTCCAAGTTGGGCACGCCCACCATGGGCGGCGTGATGATTGTCCTGCCGGTGGCGTTTATGACCCTGCTGCTGAACGCCGGTTGGATTTTGGGCGAAACTTATTCCGGGCGTTCGGTGCTGTTGCCGTTGGGCGTGATGGTGGGTTTTGCCGCCATCGGCGCAGTGGACGACTGGGCAGGGCTGCGCGGGCGCAAGGGCGAAGGGCTGCGGGCACGCACCAAGTTCGCGTTGCAAATTTTGCTGGCGTTCGTGGCGGCTTATGGCTTGCAACACTATTTGCAAGTGCCCGAACTGGTCATTCCCGGCATTCCGCACCCCATTGCGCTGGGCTGGCTTTATATTCCACTGGCGATGTTTATCGTTGTGGCAACCAGCAACGCCGTGAACCTCACCGACGGCCTCGATGGGCTGGCGGGCTTGATTGCGGCTACTTCCTTTGCTGCTTACGGCGGCATTGCGCTGCTGCAGGGGCAGGTTTTCCTCGCACGGTTTGCCTTTGTGGTGGTGGGTAGCATTTTCGGCTTCCTGTGGTTCAACGTTCACCCTGCCCAGTTGTTCATGGGTGACACGGGTTCGCTTTCCCTTGGGGCCACGTTGGGCGTGGTGGCGCTGATGAGCGGCCAGTGGTTGTTGCTACCCCTGATCGCCATTGTGCCTGTGAGCGAAACTGTCAGCGTGATGCTGCAGGTGGCCTATTTCAAGGCAACGGGCGGCAGGCGGTTGTTCAAGATGTCGCCTTTGCACCATCATTTCGAACTTTCCGGCTGGAGTGAAACGCAGGTCGTGCAGCGTTTCTGGCTCATCAGTTTGCTCATGGCCATGATTGGCGTGGCAATTGCGGTAGGTTACGGTGGATAAATATCGCGGCAAGCACGTGGTGATTATCGGCGCAGGGCGTCAGGGCGTCGCGTTGGCGCGCTACCTGGCGGAACACGGCGCGCACGTGGTGCTCAACGACCGCCGCCCCCTGAGCGCGTTGAAAGCCGCCCGCGAGCAACTCGCCGACCTGCCCCTGGCATGGGAAGCCGGCGGCCACCCGCTTTCGTTGCTGGAAAAAGCCGATTTGGTTTGCCCCTCCGGCGGCGTGCCGCTGGACCTGCCGCTGATTCGGGAATCCGTGCGGCGCGGCATCCCGCTGAGCAACGAAGCGCAGATTTTCATGGAAGCCGTGCCGTGCCCAGTGGTGGGCATCACCGGCTCGGCAGGCAAGACCACCACCACCACCGTGGTGGGGCGCATGGCCGCCAGTGCGGCGGGTGAGGCGAACGGAATTTCGTATAGCCAAAGTGATATGGATGGCAGCACGCTCCCCCGACGCTGGCGCAAGGTGTGGGTAGGCGGCAACATTGGCAACCCCCTCATCACCGACGTGGATGCCATGCAGCCCGACGACCTTGCCGTGATGGAACTTTCCAGTTTCCAACTGGAACTGATGACCCGCTCGCCGCAGGTGGCCGCGGTGCTCAACATCACCCCCAACCACCTTGACCGCCACGGCACCATGGCGGCCTACACCGCCGCCAAAGCCCGCATTTTGGGCTTCCAGACGCCTGCCGATGCCGCCGTGCTGGGCTGGGAAGATGCCGGAGCGTGGGGACTGCGCCCGCAGGTGCGGGGGCGCCTGTTCGCTTTTGGCCTCACGCCGCCGCCCGCGGGCGTGGATGGCGCATTCCTGCAGGGTGAAACCCTCATGCTGCGGGAAAGCGGCGAGGCAAAGCCCCTCTTCGAGCGCCGTGTGGTGCGCCTGCGGGGCGAGCACAACCTGCTCAACGTGCTGGCCGCGGCAACCGTGGCTGCCGCGCTGGGGTTGGAAACCGGCCACATGCGGGCTGGCGTGGAGGGTTTCCAGGGCGTGCCGCACCGCCTGGAACTGGTGCGGGTGCTGGACGGCGTGGCGTGGTACAACGATTCCATTGCCACTGCGCCCGAGCGGGCGATGGCCGCCATACGCTCGTTTGATGAGCCAATTGTGTTGCTGGCAGGCGGGCGCGATAAAAAACTGCCGTGGGATGCATGGGCAGCGTTGGTGCGGCAGCGGGTGCGGGCGCTGGTGGTTTTCGGGGAAGCCGCCGACCTGATTTTGGATGCCCTTTCGCAAGCCGAGGGGCCGCTGCCCGAAACCGTGTTGCGTTGTCGCTCACTGGAGGAAGCCGTGCGGGCGGCTTACCACGCTTCCCAGCCCGGCGATGTGGTGCTGCTTTCCCCCGGCGGCACGAGTTTCGATGAATTTGCCGATTTTGCCGAACGAGGCGAGAGGTTTCGAGAATGGGTCGACGCACTGTAAAGCGCCGTACTTCCTGGCAGCCTGCATGGCTGCAGGGCACCGACGGCTGGCTGGTATTTGCCGTTGCCGTGCTGCTGTTGTGGGGCCTGCTGATGGTGTATTCCACCAGCCCCGAGTTCCAATGGTTTTTCGGCAAGCGCACCCCCTCGGGTGATGCCGATATTCTCGCGCTGGTGCGGCGGCAGACCTGGGCTGTGTTGCTGGGTGTGGGTGTGGCGGCTTTCATTGCCTCGATAGATTATCACCACTGGGAGCGGCTGGCACTGCCTGCACTGGTGCTCATGTGGGGCGCGCTGCTCGTAGCGTTGATGCTCAAGCCTTTCGGGGGCAGCAGCGGGCGCTTTCTGCTGGGTGGCTCGGTACAGCCTTCGGAAGTTGCCAAAGTGACCACGGTGTTTTATCTTGCGGTATGGCTGGCGCATCGTCGCAACGAACTGCACAACGAGATGCGCGGGCTGTATCCCCTGGGTTTTCTCGTGGGTGTCACCGCGGCGTTGGTCATGCTGGAACCCGACTATAGCGCTGCGA
>JALVOR010000324.1 GCA_027026295.1 Anaerolineales bacterium
GCTTTGCCATGGGCGACATGGTGATTACCTTGGTGCTGGAAAAATACGGGCGGCTTCCCGCGTTGCAGTATCAGCCCGCCTCTGTTCTGGTGACCATTTTCGACGCCGAGCACTTGCTGGATTCCTACCGGCTGGCCGCTGAAATGCGCGCTGCAGGGTTCAATGCGGTCATCTACCCCCAGCCCGCTAAACTCAGCAAGCAATTCAAATATGCCGACCGCATCGGCGCGCAGGTTGCCTTAGTGCTGGGGCCTGACGAGATTGCCCGGAATGTAGTAAAATTAAAAGACCTTAAAACCCGACAACAATTCACCGTTTCGCGCAGTGAATTGGGGAACGCCTTACAGCAAACTCTGGGTTCACCCTCAGCCAATGCTGTGAAGTAACCACTCTGAGTCCCCTGCCCATCCACGCTCGCACCGTGCACGCCGGGGCGCCCCATACAAGATGCCCCCCCTTACTTTCCTCTTCCGCCAGGCAAATTACCTCTGCCGCTTACGGTGGTATGTATACGGCACGACAGCAGGGTTGGCTGTCTTCGCCTTGCTGTTAGGCGTATCAATACCTCTGTTTCACATCTACCTCGGGTTGATATTCCTGGGGATTTTGATTAACACGGCTTCGTGCCACATCTACAGTTACAGCCGACACAAACGTTTTCTCTTCAAAAACATCGCCGGGCTGAGGTGGTGGACACACTTTGTCACCCTTAGCGACCTGACCCTCATTATCGCTGCCATCCACTACACAGGCGGCGAGCACAGCCCCGGAATCTACCTCCTGCTCATCTACGTGGCCGGCATAGCGCTCACCTATGGTGAAGCCTTGCCGGTCTTTGCTTTTACAACCATTAGCGCAGCCCTGCTCACAGGACTGTTATTGGGCTACGCGCTCAATATCTTCACTCCACCGACAGTGCTTACGCCCCATGTTGCACTTCCCACAAACACCGCCTTGCGCATTGTCTCGCTGAACAGTCTGCTGTTCATCGTAGCGGCGGTGATTTTGAATCAGGCTCAACAACTCCGCACTCTGTGGGCGAGCGCCGAGAACCACAAACGCTTCCTCGACCAACTCAACGACCTGAGCCACCAAACCCTGCAACTCACCGACCCGCAGCACACCGTCAAAGAAGTCAGCGAACACCTGAAGCGCATGCTGGACGCCGACGCTGTCTTCACCATATTGTGGGAACACAACAACGAACAGTTGGTGCCCGTGGCAAGATACAGCATGTCCATGCCTGACGGCAACGACCTCTCTCCCGAGCAAAGACAGGCGGCAAGCCACCAGTGCTTGCAAACTTTAACGAGCCTGCAAGCACTGCCCACTTACCCGTGGATTGACCTCAAAGACGCTCCCGACCTTTTTCCAAAAGCCATTCAAGAACATCTGAACTCGTACAAGACGCTCTTCATGCTCCCCTTGCGCCTGCCAGATTCCAATGTCACGTTTGGGATGATCATGCTGGCCTACCGCCGCCGCCCCCCCTGGAAAACCGATCAACCCCTGTACATTCGCAAGGCCATCGACATGGCCGCGCTGATGCTGGCACGGGTAAACACCCACCATCGAACCACACAACACATCACCCTGCTGGAGGATCTGGCACACAGGGTCACCGACCTGATGCGCAACCTCAAACTCAATACCATCGCTATCCACAGCGTGGAAAGCGCCGCCGAGATGCTCCACGCCAACGGCAGCCTGCTCCTGTCACACCCCCACAACACCATTCTGGAACAACCCTGGTACGCCTCGGGTTTGCCGCATGCCCTCGTTCAAGAAATCGCCGGGGCAGACGAACTTACAAATCCATTCCTCACCCTGCAGGAAACCTTCCTGCAAATCACCGACATCACCAAAGATGAAGACATCCTTCCACCCAAAATCAAGGAAGGCATGCTGCAAGCAGGCTATCACGCCGCGGCACTATTCGC
The DNA here is from genome assembly GCA_027026295.1 of Anaerolineales bacterium. GTDB lineage: Bacteria > Chloroflexota > Anaerolineae > Anaerolineales > DRMV01 > DRMV01. The sequence continues at coordinate 1,941 of JALVOR010000324.1, forward strand.
CATACCGGCACCAACGCAGACCATCGGCATACTGATGCTGTTCTGGGAAAAGCCTCACATTCTCCCCCCTCGGGAAATCGCCGTGGGAAAACTCTTCGTCGCGCAGGCAGGGGTTTCCCTTTACAACGCTCACCTCTACGAACTGCTGCGCTCGGCAGCCCATACCGACGCCCTGACGCGGCTCCCCAACCGTCGCGCCATCGACGAAGCCTTAGAGCGCGAATTCTTGCGCGCCCAACGTTACCACCACCCCTTCAGCGTCGTCATGCTCGACCTCAACAACTTCAAGGCAGTCAACGACCGCTTCGGCCACCAGTGCGGCGACCTGGCGCTGCAAGGCATTTCCAAACTGCTGCAACAACGCACCCGCAAAACCGACTTCGTGGGGCGCTACGGTGGCGACGAATTCCTGGTGCTCCTGCCGGAAACCGGCTATGAAGCCGCCGAATTCGTCATCAAGTCCGCTTGCCAATCTGCCCGTACGCGCCTTGCCGAATGCCTTCCCAAAGATTTTCATATAGAAATCGCCTACGGCATTGCCACTTATCCCGACGATGCCACCGACGTTGAAACCCTGGTGAAAATAGCCGACCAGCGGCTTTATGAACAAAAAGCAACCATGCAATAGCAACGGCTATTACACGTGCGCTTGTGCTATACTGGTAAATACACGACCCCAAAAGCAAAACCTCTCTCGAACCCAAGGCATACCACGCAGGCCGTCTTCCCGCAGCGAAGATTGCCGCCGCCTTCCCAGGCAATTGCCCCAAAATGGTTACCAACCTTCTTGCGAGGAGAGCAAAATGCCACTGTATGACCCCCAATCCATCGAAGAAATCCAAGAACAGAAAAAACAATGGGAAGAAACCACACTGAAGAAATCCCTGGCACGATTTCCCGAACGCGAACCGGAATTCATCACCGCGTCCTCTGAGCCGGTGGAGCGCCTCTACACCCCCGACGACGTCGCGGAGATGGACTACGCCCGCGACCTGGGGATGCCCGGCGAATACCCCTACACCCGCGGCATCCACGCCACCATGTACCGCGGGCGGGTGTGGACGATGCGGATGTTTGCCGGTTTCGGCACCGCGGAAGAGACCAACCAGCGCTTCAAATACCTGCTGGAGCAGGGGCAAACCGGCCTTTCGGTGGCCTTTGACCTGCCCACCCTGATGGGCTACGACACCGACG
>JALVOR010000325.1 GCA_027026295.1 Anaerolineales bacterium
TTAGAGGCTTACCGCTTACGAACTGGCGTGAGTTGGCTTGAGGCAAAACAAAGCATCATCCGTCAAGCCTTGCGCCATTATCTCGCCCAGCCCACCATAACCCTCGCAGCAACTGCGTAACTCCTACTTGTAAATTTCCCCGTTCCGTGCTACAATAAAAACGCAAGCGTGCTGGGTGCCCCCCTCACTCAGTGCGCTTGCGTTTTTAACGCCCCGCGAGTAAATTGCAACAGAACTGCAATGTTTTAAATTTGTGTTTGGTGTATACTATAGTCGTCGGACGCCTGGGTGCCCCCCTCACTCAGGCGTCTGACGCTTTAATTCGCCCAGCGCGCTTGCTGAGTGTTTTCTTTTTCCTCAGGCAGCAAATCCACCGAGATATCGCGCGCTTCAACGGCTGCACGAGCGCGATCGAGTTGCCACAGAATGTAGCGCACCCGCTGGGACATTGCTGTGGCAAGGTTGAGCAACAGGCGCGTACCCAACACTGCGTCGTCTTCCGACACCGCCAGCAGGCGGTCACGGGAAAGCGCCAGCACCGTCGCTCCTTCAGGGCCGGCAACCAAATCGGCGGTACGAGGCTCCTGGTCGAGCACGGCGAGTTCACCGCTCATCCGCCCGGGGGGCAACACAGCCAACCGCTGGGGGGCGTTTTTCGTGGCTCTGCCACGGCGGTCGCTCCACACCTCGATGGTGCCTTCCCAAACGATGAAGAGTTCATCGCCCACTTCGTCGGTGCGCGCCAGCACCTCGCCAGCCCGCAATTTGCGCACTTCAAACTGGGCTGCCAGCCGAATGCGCTGGGCATCGTTCAACCCGCGCCCCAGGTCAGCGTGCGCCAGGAAGCGGGCGACTTCTTCCACGCGGCTCAGTTCTTTGGGGTGCATGGGCAACAGCCACGGGCTGGCCTGCGGCAGCCCCAGATACGAGGCAATCAAATGACGGGTCTGGTCAGGGCGCTCAAAGTGCGGCCAATGGCCGGCTTTGGGAAGGATGCGGAGATCGGCTTCTTCCCACTCATCGGCAATCACCCCGGCGTCGCGCAAGGGGACGGTGTTGTCTTCAGCCCCCCACAACACCAAACCGGGCACGTGCAACGCCTTCAGGCGTCCGGTGAGGTCGTTTTCCCGCATGGCGAAATAACATTGGGCGCGCGCCTTGCCTTGCCCAGGGCGGCGGGCGTCTTCCCGCAGGCGGCGGTAGTCGCGCTCGGTGATGCCAGTGCGCTCGGCAAAGGAAGCCGGGCGCATCAGCCGGTCGGTGATGCCCACAAAGGCGCGCTCCACGCCCCACACGATCAACTGCCCCAGCCCAAAGCGTTCCAGCATGGTCACCGGCGAAACGAAAAGATTGATAAAGGTGGAAAGTTTACCCGTCACGGTAGGGTCGAGCAACACAAGGCGCTCGACAAGCACAGGGGATTTCAGCGCCAGGGTCAACCCAATCATGCCGCCCATGGAATGCCCCACATACACCACCGGCCCTTCGCTCACCTGCGAGATGAGTTCCGCCAGCAGGTCGGCATAGGCTTCAATGGTGGCGCGAAAAGGGAACGGGGGTGATTTGCCGTAGCCGGGCAGGTCCACAGCAATGCAGTGGAAACGCTGGCTGAGCATGCCAATTAGCGGCGAGAGCGCATACCATGAACTGCTCCAGCCATGCACCAGCAGCGCCGTTTGATATTGTGGCGGCCCTTCCTCGACGACGTGAACGGCCTGACCGTTGATTACATACACGCTCATTGTCAACTCCCGCATTGCAGAAACAGGCTTGCTTCAGTGTACATCAAAACCCCTGAAAACTCAACGAAGGCTTTGCAGCGCGCATTCGTCCCGGCTTCCCCAAAACCGGCAAAATTGCCCAAAATCGCCAACGCATCTTGCTGTCACTTGCGTTAGCGGGCGTTTTTGAGTATCCTAATGATGCTGGCGCATGTCGTCGGTTTAACCCACGATAAAAAGGAGTGTTCTGTGGACATTCAAGGCAAACACGTCTTGATCTTAGGCGGTTATGGGCTGGTTGGGCGCGCTGTGGCGCGCGAAATCCTTCCCCACCGCCCTGCGCGCCTGGTCATCGCTTCCCTTCGCAAGGCGGAAGCCGAAGAAGCCGTGCAGCAGTTGAAGGCCGAATTCCCCGACAGCCCCACGCAGATCTTGCCCGCGTGGGGCGATGTTTTCCTACGCGCCGAGTGGCAGCGGGAAGACATCCTGCCCCGCAAGGCGGTGCTGGCCGACCCGGAGGCCCGCGGACGCCTCATCGATGATATCCTGGGCAGTCTGACCGACGAAATTCTGGCGTCCTCGCTGCTCTACCAACTCATCACCGGCACGTGGGGCAACCTCGGCGGCCTGCCTGCCCACATTGTGGTGGACTGCATGAACACCGCCACGGTGGTGGCATATCAAGACACTTACACCACCGCACGCCACCTCAAAGCCCAACTTGCGAAATCACAAGCAGAAGTAGACTGGCACGCGGAAGTCGAGCATTTGCTGGCTTCCCTCTATATTCCCCAACTGGTGCGGCATGTGCAGATTTTCCACGCGGCGATGAAGCGCGCCGGCACCCAGGCGTATGTCAAGGTCGGCACCAGCGGCACCGGCGGCATGGGGCTGAACATTCCCTACACCCACGGCGAGGAAAAGCCTTCCCGCGTACTAATGTCAAAGGCGGCGGTTGCCGGGGCGCAAACCCTGCTCACCTACCTGATGGCGCGCACGCCCGACGGCCCCACCGTGGTCAAGGAAATCAAGCCCACGGCAATGATTGGCTGGAAGCAAATTGGCTACGGCCCCATCAAGCGGCACGGGCGCCCTTACCAACTTTACGACTGCCCGCCCGAAAAAGCGGTTTCGGTGCACGACAAAGCCAACCTTACCCCCCAGGGCGATTTCGGCGAAAAGCAAGATAGCGTGCTGGAAGCCGTTTACATCAACACCGGCGAGAACGGCCTCTTTGCCGCCGCCGAATTTGCCATGATTACCGCCCTCGGGCAGATGGAATCCGTCACCGCCGAAGAGATCGCCCACAACGTGGTGTGGGAAATCATGGGCGGCAACACCGGCAAGGACGTCATCGCAGCCTTAGACGGTGCGACCATGGGCCCCACCTACCGCGCGGCCTATTTGCGGGGTGCGGCCATCAAGCGCCTGCGCCAACTGGAAGCCGAGCACGGCGAATCGGTAGCCTTCGAGATTCTGGGCCCGCCGCGGCTTTCCAAACTGCTCTTCGAGGCACACCTGCTCAAGCGGGTTTACGGCACCATCGACAAGGCGCTGGAACCCACCCCCGAGGAAGCCGCCGCAGCGCTGGAAGCCGTCGTCAGAGAAGACGCCCAACTGCGGCAGAAAATCCTCTCGGTGGGCATCCCGATTTTGCTTTCCGACGGCGAACACATGCTGCGGGGGCCCATCCTCAAAGCCGAAACTGCCGAGCAGGGCTGGGTTGACCTCACGCCCGCCAACATAGCGCACTGGCAACAGCGCCTGCAAATGCTGCTCGACGAAATCCGCCTGCAAACCGGCGGCGACACTTCCTCGCGCTACGACCGCATTTACCCCGCCACCCGCGAATGGGATGCCAACGCCCTCGCCATTTCCCCGGGCGAACTGGTGGGCTGGCTGCTCAACACCGAAGAGCGAGGCTTCCGCTTCAAGCGTTAGTTTGCTTTGCACGCAACGTGAAAAAACGGTCGGGGTTTCCCGACCGTTTTTTGTTCAGTGCCGCAAAGGAAAACCACAGATTACGCGGATTACGCAGACAAAAAACACAGAAGTGCACTTTAGAACGAGAGCGTTGTTGCAGGGCGGGACGGCGTCCCGTCCTACTTGGTGCCGCGGGCGCTGCCTCGGCACCCAAAAATCCACGCCTATCCGTAATTATCCGCGTTCATCCGTGGGCTATTTCCCCACGCCGACAGTGACGAACCAGGTAACGAAGCGACGCATCACGAATCACCCATTCACACCAAATACCGCAACGCCCGCGGCATATCGCTCAGGCTGCGGGCGCCTTCGGGGGTGATGACCACATCGTCTTCCACCCGCACGCCGCCGCGATGGGGCAGGTAAATGCCGGGTTCCACGGTGAAGGTCATGCCCGGTTGCAGCACATCGGGGTTGCCGCCGAAAATAAAAGGGCGCTCGTGCACATCCAGCCCCAGGCCGTGGCCGGTGCGGTGGGTGAAAAACTCGCCGTAGCCTGCTTCTTCAATGACCTTGCGGGCGGCGGCGTCCACCTCGCCCGCGGGAATGCCCGGCCTGGCGGCAGCGCGCCCGGCAGCGTTGGCTTGCAGGCACACCTCGGTGATGTGCGCCAGTTCGGGCGCCACCTCGCCAATGGCAAACGTGCGCGTGAGGTCGGAAAAATAGCCGTGGTGGGTTGCGCCCCAGTCGATGATGAGCAAATCGCCAGGCTGAATGGGGCGGTCGGTGGGCGTGGCGTGGGGGTTGGCGCTGTTGGGACCTGCCGCCACGATGGGCTGGAAGGGCAGTTCGGGTTCCGACCCGTGGCGGCAGGTCCCAACAGCGCCAACCCCCACGCCACGATGGGCTGGAAGGGCAGTTCGGGTTCCGACCCGTGGCGGAGCAGTTGCAGCACCACCTCGGCGGCGAGTTCTCTTTCGGTCATGCCCGCCCGGAAGGCCTGCAACGCGGCTTCCAGGGCTTGCTGGGCAATTTCCACCGCCGTTTGCATGGCGGCGAGTTCGGTTTCGTCCTTCGTTGCCCGCAGGGAAGCCAGCACCGCCGCCGCCGAGGGGAAAGTTGCCCCGGGCGCGGCCGCTTCCAGGAAACGCAGTTCCAGCACCCGCAGGTGCTCGGGTTCCACGCCAATGCGGGCACCGGCAAGCCCCAACGCCGCAATGGCCTGGCGGAAGGCTTCCCCCCACTGAGCGGGGTTGTCATCGTAGAAGAACGGCAGGATGTCGTCCCGCTCAGTCACCTTGGGGGCTTCCAGCGCGGGGAGGACGAGGGCTTGCCGCCCATCGGCGGTGAAGAAAGCGACCACCGGGCGCTCCATGAGGTGGAAATGCAGGCCGGTGAGGTAGGTGAGGGAAGGGCCGGGGTTGAGGGCGAGGGCATTGAGACGGGCATCTTGCAGCGCCTGCTGAAGGCGTATTCGGCGGGTGTTCATGGCTGCCTCCAAAGGGTGAGATGCTCCCATTATAGCCCTTAAGAACCCAGATTACGCAGGCAGAAAACACAGAAGTGCACCTTACAAGGGCGTTCGTGTGGAGTGCGTCTTCGTACCTCTTTGCGCCTTTACGTTAAATCCGCGCCCATCTGTGATTATCGCGTTCATCCGCGTGCTACGGCCTTAAAGCAAAACAGCCCATCCGGAGACGGGCTGTTTTGCTTTTGTGTGCTGTCTGGGTTTACAGAGGCACAACGTTGGCAGCCTGGAGACCTTTAGGGCCTTGCTCGATGGAGAACTCCACCTTCTGGCCTTCTTCCAGGGAACGGTAGCCGTCCATCTGGATGGCGCTGTAGTGAACAAAGACATCTTCGCCATCTTCACGGCCAATAAAGCCGAAGCCTTTGGTGGCGTTGAACCATTTCACGGTACCTACAAAACGTTCGGACATGCTAACTATCTCCTTACAAAAAAATTGCAGCGGCCCTTGGCCGCCGCCTTGGGGGTATTGCTCTTTGGCTGCGGGTGTTCCGTGCCTCCGATGCAAAAAAGAGGATAACACCAACAGAGATGGAAGTCAAGAAAAAACGATGCGATGAGGCCGTTTGACACCCCAATGCCCTCCACTATAATCTCGCCGGCTGATTTCGCTCCCTTTTGGCAGTAAATTTCGCTGCTTCCAAGGAAGAATCCACGCTCCCATTTACTGAAACCAACAAATGGGGGCAAGCAAAATGTGTAGAAAAGGTTGCCCTGTTATGGGATGAGGGCAAAGAAACCACAAAACCACAGAAAACACCGAAGCGCCACAGAAATGCTCTTTGCCTTCTTTGCGCCTTGGCGTTACAAAAAATCCGTATGCATCCGTGACGATCCGTGTCATCCGCGGCCTATCTTCCCAAGGATGAACAGTTACGCTTTGACAACATTTGCCTGCACCCCCCCAACAAATGCCGAAGCCTCCCCTTCAGGCAGTGGTAAAATACTCCTCCGGAGGTGCATTATGGCAAAAAGCAAGAAGAAAAAGAACAAAATGAGCAAAGCCCAGCAGCGCGCCATGCGCCGCCAGCAAATCGTAATGGCCGCCATTGGGGTTTTGATCATCCTTTCCTTCGTGGTTACGCTCATCAAATAAAACCATGCGCCGAACAGGCTGGTGGTGGGCAAGTTGGCTGCTCGGGGTAGCCCTTCTGGTGGGCTTCCCCGTTTTTGTACGTGCCGAGGCCACCCCAACGCCCCCCACCCCTGTGGCGACGCCCGCTTCTGGCGCCTGGGTGGTCACGCCCGTGCAGGTGGTGTGGGTGTCGCGGGCCGCCACGCCTGACGAAGCAATGAAAGCCGCCAGGCTTGCCGTGCCCGCCGGGGCCGTTTTCCACGTTGATGGCGTGCTGTGGGAAGCCAACAAACCCCTCCCGCAGCAGGCTGTGCCGCCCGTGGTGCAAATGTTCCCGCCTGCCAGCGTGCAATTTGCCGTGGACGGGGCGCCGCTGGCGTGGGCAGGCTCTGCCCTGACGTTGGCTGAAGCCTTGTGGCAGGCAGGCATCACCCTGCACTGGGCCGACCGCGCTTCGGTTGCCCTGACGAGTAACCCGGTACAGGTGCTCGAAGCCGAAATCACCCGTGCCGCGCCCCTCACCGCCCGGGTCGGCGAAAGCACCTACACCCTTTACAGTGCCGCTTCGACGGTGGGGGCAGCCCTTGCCGAGGGCAACCTCGCCCCCCAAGGGCTGGAATTCACCGCGCCCGCCGACGACGCCGCCTTCCCGACAGACAAAACCGTGACACTCCACAGGGTGCGGGAAAGCCTGGTGCTGCGCCAACTGCCTGTGGCTTTCGATTCAAAAACCAAACCGTTGCCCGACGAGCCGTTGGACACCATCAAAGTGGTGCAAGAAGGCACTTACGGCTTGCAGGTGCAGCGGGTGCGGGTGCGCTATGTGGACGGCCTCGAAACCGGCCGCGTGGTGGAAGATTCCTGGCTGGCTGTGCCGCCCAAGCCGCGCATTGTGGGTTACGGCACGAAAATCGAAATTCAAACCCTGCAAACTCCCAACGGCCCGGTGCAATGCTGGCGGGTAGTGCAGGTTTACGCGACGTCGTATTCCCCCTGCCGGGTGGGCACTGGCCACTGCTCCGACATCACCTTCAGCGGAGCAAAACTGCACAAGGGCATCGTGGCGGTCAAACGCTCGTGGTACGCCTACATGGGGGGACAAAAGGTATATGTGCCCGGTTACGGCTTTGGCGTGATTGCCGACATCGGCGGCGGCATCCCCGGAAGGCACTGGATTGACCTCGGCTTTTCCGACGACGATTACGAATCGTGGCATCAGTGGACGACGTTGTGCTTCGTTGCCCCGCCGCCGCCCCCGGAGCAAATCCCGTGGATCCTGCCGTAAACCTCCCGGCGCTGCTGCGGCAGTTCGGCCTGCGCCCCGACAGGCGCCTGGGGCAAAACTTTCTGGTTTCGCCCGCCGCGCTGCAAAAGGTGATCAACGCCGCCGACCTCACCCCCGATGCGCAGGTGCTGGAAATTGGTCCCGGGGCGGGCAGCCTCACGATGCTGTTGGCCCAGCGCGCCCGCCGCGTGGTGGCAGTGGAACTCGACGAGCGCCTGCGCCCCTTGCTCGCGGCGGTGCTGCAGCCCTACGCCAATGTCACCTTAGTCTTTGGCGATATTCTCAAGCAGCAGCCGGAAACCCTCATGGGGGAACAGCCCTACGCGGTGGTTGCCAACATTCCCTATTACATCACCTCGGCGGTCATCCGCCACCTGCTGGAAGCCGCCGTGCGCCCCACCCGCCTGGTGCTGACCGTGCAAAAGGAAGTCGCCCAGCGCATTACCGCTGCCCCGCCCGCAATGAGTCTGCTGGCGTTGAGCGTGCAGGTGTTCGGGAAGGCGCGCATCATGGCACGGCTGCCTGCCGGGGCATTCTACCCCCGCCCGAAGGTGGATTCCGCCGTGGTGCGGGTGGATATTGCCCCGCAGCCGCGCATCCCTGCCGAGCAGTTGGACGATTTCTTTCGGCTGGCAAAAGCCGGTTTCTCGCAACGGCGCAAGACCCTGCGCAATACGCTGGCAGCAGGCCTGCAATGGCAGCCCGCCCGCGCCGAGGCGCTGCTGCAGGAAGCAGGCATCGACCCGCGACGGCGCGCTGAAACGCTGACGCTGGAAGCATGGGGGGCTTTGACGGCGGCATATTGCACACAACGCAAAAGGTGAAAAAAGCATTTCTGTGTTTTCTGTGGCGCTTCGGTGTCTTCTGCAGGGCTGAGCAGTTGCAAAATAGCAGCCATTTTGTGCTAATATGAACTTGAAGGGTTCGCTGTTTGTCCGGAAAGGAGTGCGAAATGGAGAAATCCACATTGGGTAGCCTGCTCATTGCCCTGGTGATGCTGCTGGCAGGCATCGGACTCATCATGCTTGGCCGCAATGCATCAAAGAAAGCCAAAGCCAGCCAGTCGTGGCCGACGACGCAGGGCGTGGTGGTTGCCGTTTCCATTAAAGCCACCACAGACAACGACGGCAACGATACCTACACGCCCATCGTGCGTTACCGCTACGAAGTCAACGGGAAGACCTACGAGAGTCAGCGGTTGGCTTTTGGCGGGCAGACGTCTTTTTCCAACAACTTCGAGGCCGAAGACTTCCTCAAGTCTTATCAGGAGAATGCGCCCGTCACGGTGTATTACAACCCCGCCAACCCCAGTGAAGCCGTTTTGGATACCAGCACGTCGAGCGGGCGCTCACTGATTTTCCTCGGCGGCTTCTTTGTGTTCATCGGGTTAGCCCTCTCGGTAGGCTACGTGGCCTTCTGGCACTGGGCGCGCCGGTTTGAAGGGACGTAAAAAGAACGCCCCGCTCGGCGGCGGGGCGTTCTTGCAAATTCATGCGGCACGGTCTCAGGGGTTGCTCTTGAGTTCCTGGTCAATGACAGAAGCAAACACATTGAAAGGCTGTGCACCTACCACAATAATGCCGTTGATGAAGAACGTCGGCGTGGATTGTACCCCCAGGGAAAGCGCATAATTGAGGTCGCCTTCCACCTCGTCGCGGTAGCGGTGCTCTTCCAGGCATTGCGCGAACTGGTCGGTGTCCAGTCCCAATTCTTTGGCATAGGCCGTAAAGGCATCCTCCCCAAGTTCGTGTTTGCCGCTGAAGAGGGCATCGTGGTATTCCCAGTATTTGCCCTGCTCGCCAGCGCAGTCGGCAGCCTCGGCGGCGGGCAACGCATAGGGGTGAAGGCGGGTGAGGGGGAAGTCG
>JALVOR010000326.1 GCA_027026295.1 Anaerolineales bacterium
GGCGCAGGTCAGGGTGAGGGGCTTCCAGCAGCGGCGTAATCAGGCGGAACACCCGCGGCAGGTTTTCGAAAGCGGGTTCGGCAAGCAATGGTGGCAGCGCCAGCAGGGCAAGGCGCGCCTGCGCAGGTTCGGCCAGCCGCGCCGCGAGGGCATCCAGATAAGCCCGCGGGGCCTCGGCGATCAGCCGCGGCGCGCTGTGCTGCAACAATGCCTGCTGCACGGGCGGCGCGGCGCTTTCCAGCCATGCCCAGAAGCGCTGCAGGGGTTCAGCCCCAGGCGGGGCAATGCTCAGCAGCCGCGCCGCCAGCAGCCGGGATTCCAGCACCGGCTGCTCCCACAGGGCATCGGCTAAGGGCAGCACGGCCTCGGGGCGCAGCAGCAGGTGGGCGCGCAACGCCTGCCACGCCGCGCCGAACACGGCAGGGGCAATGTGGTAAGCCGGCAACGGCGAAGGCAGCGCAGTTTGCGAGGGACGCAGGGTGCGGTTGGCATAGCGGGCGAGCAGGGCTTCCCATTGTGCGAGGAACACTTGCGGCTCGCCGCTGGACGCCGCCAGCGCCTGCGCTTCTTGCAAGATGGTTTCCCAATGGACAGCGGGCATGGGCGTTTCGTGTCAGGGCGCCACGGCCAGCCCCCAGCGAATCAGGCCGGGGCCCATGGTGGTGCGGGTGGCGGTCATTTGCAGCCCCGCGCGGGCGAAGAGGTCGGCCAGTGCCTCGGCATCCCAGCGGTAACTGGCTTCGGCGCGGGCAGCAAGGTTGAGCAGCGTTTCGCGCGCCAGGCCGCTCAGGCCACGCTCGTCGGCCAGCGCGGTGGCCGCCGCCACGCTCATGTGCTCCGAAGGGTTGAGCACGGCCACCCGCCCACCCGGGGCGGTGACACGCGCCATTTCGCGCAGCACCGGCAGCGGGTCAGGCAGCAGGTAAAGCACGTTGCTGGCAAGGGCAAGGTCAAACGCCCCTGCGGGGAAAGGCAGCCGCGCCCCTTCCGCCAGCGCCACCGCGGGGTGCAGGCTTTGGGCGAGCATCACGGCGTCGTTGTCCGCCCCCACGGCGGTGTACCCCTGTTGCGCGGCCAGCACCGGAGCTAGGCCGGGGCCGGTGCCCACATCCAGCACACGGGCGGGCGTTTCGGGCAAGCACCAGGCGAGGAAGCGCGCCAACACGCGCCCCCAGCCGGTGTTGGTCTGGAGTTCCAGAAAATAGTCGTGGTCGTGCGCGGGGAGGGGCATGGTGGGAAATGGTTACCTGGTTGCGGGGTTGTCTGGTTGCGGGGGGCATTCTAACACAGCAGCAGCAAATTCGGGGAAAGCCAGCACCTCGCGGGTGCGGGCGATTTCGGGCGCCCACCACGCGTCGCCCGGCGTGTAGGGGACGGCCTCCCGCAGACGGCGGTGGGCTTCAGCAGTGCCACAACCCATGCGGGCTTCGGGCATCAGCCGCAGCCGCAAATCCAGTGCCCGTGCGGCGGTGTAGGCTTCGATGGCAAGCACGTGGGCGGTGTTGGCAATCACGTCGCGAGTATGACGGGCTGCCGTCATCGCATTGGCGTTGTGGTCCTCCTGCTCGCCGGAAGTCGGCAACGAGCGGGCGCTGTCGGGGCTGGCGAGGGTCTGGTTTTCCAGCACCAACGATGCCGCGGTGTATTGTGGCATCATCAGGCCAGAATTCAGCCCCGCGGCAGCGGGGGTATCAACCAGCATGGAAGGCAGGCCGTAGTTCAGGTTGCTGTCGGTGAGGCGGAAAATACGCCGCTCGCTGATAGAAGCCACCTCGCTCATGGCTATGCCGAGGAAATCCGCTGCCATGGCAATGGGTTCGCCGTGGAAATTGCCGCCGGAGATGGCCTCGGCAGGGCCGAAAATCAGGGGGTTGTCGGTCACCGCGTTGATTTCCCGCTCGATGACGTCGGCAACGAAAGCCCACGCGTCGCGAGCAGCGCCCTGCACCTGCGGAGCGGTGCGCAAGGAGTAGGCATCCTGCACCCTGCCACCGGCATCCACCAATGTGCTGCCGCGGGTGAGTTCCCGCACGCGGGCGGCGACGGCCATCTGGCCAGGGTGGCGGCGAGCGCGGTGCACACGCTCGTCGAAGGCGTTGGAAGCCCCCAAGAGGGCTTCCAGGCTCATGCTGAGAGCAATTTCGGCAATGTCCAGCCAGTGAGCAGCGTCGTAAGTTGCCAGCGCCAGCAGCGCGGCGGAAAACGTCGCCCCGTTGGTGACGGCCAGCCCTTCTTTGGCACCCAGCACCACGCGGGGAATGCCCGCGGCCTGCATGGCTTCCTTACCGCGCATCCGCTGGCCGCGATAGGTCGCCCAGCCGGAATTCTCGGCGCGATCGGCGGCGTCGGTGGTCAACACCAGCCCCATGTGGGCAAGGGGAGCCAGGTCGCCGGAGGACCCCATGGAGCCCTGCGAGGGAATTTCGGGCGTCACGCCGCGGTTGAGCATTGCCAGCAGGGTTTCCACCAGCACAGGGCGCACGCCCGAATGGCCGATGGCGAGGGTGTTGGCGCGAATCAGCATCGCGGCACGCACGACTTCTGCGGGCAGGGGCGCGCCAGTGCCAACGGCGTGGCTGAGGATGAGGTTGCGGCTGAGTTGGGCAGCCTGGCCTGCGGAAATGCGGCGGTTGGCAAAAATGCCAAAGCCAGTGTTGATGCCGTAAACCGGTTTGCCTGCTGCCAGCATCTGGCGCACCCACGCGTGGCTTTGTACCAGCCGCTCGCGGGCTTCAGCAGCGAGTTGCACCTGCTCACCGTGGCGCACCACGGCGACGATGGATTCCAGGGTAAGGTGATGCCCGTCAATGGTAATCATGGTTGGTATGGGGTTGCCCGGTCAGGCGGCAGGGGAAACCGTTTTCACCACCACAACAGCGCCACCAGAACGGCTGCTAAAGGCACGGTGAGATTGTCGATTTCGCGGAAGGGCAGGGATTCTGCCGCGGTGGCGGCCAGAGCAATGACCGTCAGGGGGAGGGCGTAAGCCCGCCACGGGGCGGGGAACACACCGGCGGCAAGGTACACTGCGAGCACCGCGGCTGCCAGCAGCCAGCCGCCGAGGAACACGGCGAGGCTGCCTTCCCAGGATTTGCGCCGCGCCCACGGCAGGGGGTG
>JALVOR010000327.1:0-484 GCA_027026295.1 Anaerolineales bacterium
CCCTACGACCAGGTAGGCTACACACCGCCCATGGCGCTGCTGTTGGGCAACGAGCGTCACGGCCTCACCCCTGCCCAGCGGGAAGCCTGCCATGCCGTCGTGGAACTTCCCATGACAGGGCACGGCACTTCCCTCAACCTGGCCGTGGCTGCCGGGGTGCTGCTCTATGCCATGCGGCCAGCAGAAGAAACATCCACAGACCATTTCACAAATTAGCACAGAAAACACGGAATTGCTCTTTGTGCCCCTTGCTTTCTTTGCACCTTGGTGTCATCTTGGCAACCCTGGTGCCCCTCTCTGCGCCTCTGCGTTAGAACCATGATTATTCGCGTGCATCCGCGGCCTGTCTTCCTGCACAAAGAAAAAAAGCCCACCTCAAAAAAGGCAGGCTTTGCTGTGCCCCCAACGGGATTTGAACCCGTGTCGCGGGCTTGAAAGGCCCGTGTCCTAGGCCAGGCTAGACGATGGGGGCAAGCGGGCAAAA
>JALVOR010000327.1:494-3112 GCA_027026295.1 Anaerolineales bacterium
TTTTACCAGAGGGCAGAGAGGGGGTCAAGTTTTCCGTCGCAATTCGTTTTACGGCTGTAACTGTTCAGCCTTGGGAAGACAGCACGCGGGCAAACGCAGATAATCACGGATGGGCGCGAATTTTTGGGGCGCCAAGGGCACACCAAGCGTCATGGAAGACAGAACGGCGCCCTGGCCGACAGCAAACGCTCGCAATGCAAAGTGAACTTCTGTGCCTTCTGCGCTTTCTCTGTGTCTTCTGTGTTTTCTATCTGCGTAATCTGCACAATCTGCGGTTTTCTCGTGCTGAGGCTGAACAAATGCTTACGGCTACGCCAACATCTGCCGATACCTTTCCCACACCTGCGGGGCCTTGGCGCGGGCTTCGGCGGCAATGCGCGCCTCGTCTAAGGTCAGCAGTTCGCGGTCGCGCATCAGCACTTCGCCCGCCACGATGGTGGTGGTAATCATGCGCTCGTAAGCGCCGAAAATCAGGTGCCACGGCAGGTTGCCGGGCGTGACGGGCGTGTGGGGGTGGAAATCCACAAGCACAATGTCCGCCGCCGCGCCGGCTTCCAGCACGCCCAGCCGCGCCCTGGGGAAGTAAAGGTTCGCCAAGGCGCGGTTGTTCTCGATGAGCATCTGCATCACCGTGTTGCCGTCCATGCGGCGGGGGTCGCGGCGCGCCAGTTTGTGCACGAAATAGGCAAAGCGGGCTTCCTCCCACATCGCGCTGGGGAAGCCATCGGTGCCCAACGCCACCCGAATGCCCCGCTGCAGCATCGTTTCCACGGGCGACGTGCCCACCGCGTTGTTCATGTTGGAACGCGGCTGGTGCGTGACCCACGTGCCGGTTTCGGCGAGCAAATCCATTTCGTGCTCATTGACGTGCACACCGTGGGCAACGATGGTGCGCACCCCCAAAATGCCGTGGCGGTGCAGGCGTTCCACCACCCGCATCCCGCTGCGGCGCAGGCTGTCTTCCTCATCGGCCTCGTGCTCGGCCACATGAATGTGGAAACCCACCTCGGGCGGACAGGCTTCGCGGGCCGCGTCCAAGGTGTCGTCATCGAGGGTCAGGCTGGCGTGCAGGCCAAAAGTGGCCGCCAGGCGCTGGCGAGGCGTGCCATGGTCGGCTTCCTGCTGCGCGGCACGGGCAAAACGGACGTTCTCGGCAATGCTTTCCCGCGCGCTGGCCTTGCCGTAGCGGTCGGTCACTTCGTAAGCCAGCACTGCCCGCACCCCGGCGCGGCGCACGGCCTCAGCAATCACGTCCAGCGAACCCGCGAGGGCGTTGGGCGAAGCGTGGTGGTCGAAAAGCGTGGTCGCCCCGTTGCGGATGGCATCCACCAGCATCACCTCGGCGGAAAGCCGCACGGCTTCCTCATCCAGCGCCTGGTCTAAAGGCCACCAAAGGCGCTCCAGAATCTGCGGGAAGGCTTCAGGCGCCGGGCCGGGGATAGCCATGCCGCGGGCAAAAGCGCCGTAGAAATGGGTGTGCGCCACAATGTGGCCGGGCATCGCCCACTGGCCGCGGGCATCGAGGCGTTCTTCCTGCGAGTAGCGGGCTTCCAGCGCGTCGCTGGGGCCGATATCGGCAATCACGCCGTTGCGAATAAGCAGCGCATGGTCGGGCAAAATGCGGCGGTCAGCATCCCAGGTAACAAGCGTAGCGCGGGTAATAAGCATGGTGGCCTCCTGACAAAGTGGGCAAATGGGCAAATTACGCAAGAAAGACAGACTGCGGATGAACATTGATTTTTAGGACGCCAAGGTCGCCAAGACGGCATCAAGGTCGCCAAGAGCGCAGAATTGCATCCCAAAAAAATCCGCGAGCATCCGCTGCATCAGCGTCATCCGCGGCCTATCCAAGACGAGCGGTTCCATGCGCCGTCCCTCAATCGAAAACCGCTTCCCACGAAGCCGCGCGGTGGGCTGCGAAGGCGTCTTCCAGCACACGGCGCGGCGTGCGGTAGGGGGAAAGGTCATCGGGCAAGTCGTCGTAAGCAAAAAACGCCACCTCGGTGGTTTCGAGGCTGGGGCGGGCTTCCCCAGCGAGCAAATCGCAGAGGAAAACCACCTTGAAAGCATGGTAAAGGTGCAACTTGCCGGGCACCCGGTTGGCATCGTAAACACCAACCAAACGGCGGGCTTTCACCTGGAAGCCGGCTTCCTCCAGCACCTCGCGCTCGGCAGCGCCGGAAGGCGTGTCGCCCACATCGGCCCAGCCGCCGGGGAGGCACCATCCGCCATCACCTGCATCGCGCACCAGCAAAATGCGCCCCTCGGCGTCGAAAACCGCGGCGCGCACATCCACCCGCGGCGTGGCATAGCCTTCGGGGATGGTGGTGAGGGCATGGGCTGCCTGCGCCTCGACCCCGCCCTGCTGGCGCAAAATATCTTCTGCCAGGGCAAGCAACTGCCGAAAGCGCGCTTGCTGGTAAGGGTTTTCGGCGTAGCGCAGGCCGGTTTGGGCTTCAGCCTGAATTTGCCGCGCCCACCCCAGCCACTGGGGGGCGCTGGAAGGCGGCGGGGGTTGCCGCGGCGGGGTTGCCGCACAACGGGAAAGCACTGCCAACTGCGCCGGGGTTTCCACCGCGCCAGGGATGTATTCCCGCAGCCAGTGGACGGCCTGGTCG
>JALVOR010000328.1 GCA_027026295.1 Anaerolineales bacterium
GTGGTGGCCCAGGCCGGGCAGGAAATCCGCCCGCTGGTGGCGCGCGCCGTGATCGAAAGCGGCCACAACCTGCTGGAAATGCGCCGCGCCGAGATGAGCCTGGAGGAGATCTTCCTGCAACTGGTGCAAGAAGACCCCGCCGTCCAGCAGGCCCCAGCCATCCCCGAAACACCCACCGACGAGGAGGCATGACCATGCGCACCATGTGGATTATCTCTCGTCGTGAATTCAAACGCTATTTCAGCACTCCGGCGGCCTATCTCGTTGCCTTCCTTTTTCTGCTGGTGCTGGGCATCATCTTCTACGCCAACATTCAGGCCAGCGTGATGCAATCCATGATGATGGGAGGCTACGCCCCGGGGCCGGAAATCATCGTCAGTCCCATGGTCACACTGTTCCTGTTCATCATCCCCGCCATCACCATGCGGCTGCTGGCAGAAGAGCAGCGCTTAGGCACCATTGAACTGCTGCTCACCTCGCCCGTGCGCGATGCCGAACTCGTG
Source organism: Anaerolineales bacterium (assembly GCA_027026295.1). Classification (GTDB taxonomy): domain Bacteria; phylum Chloroflexota; class Anaerolineae; order Anaerolineales; family DRMV01; genus DRMV01. The sequence continues at coordinate 504 of JALVOR010000328.1, forward strand.
GTCGGCAAATGGCTGGGTAGTTTCATGCTGGTGCTCTCCCTGATTGCCATCACGCTGCTCTACCCCGTGGCGCTCAACCAACTTGTCGATCCCGGCATCGACTGGGGTGTCGCCCTTACCGGCTTCCTGGGGCTGGTGCTGATGACCGCCGCGCTCACCGCATTAGGCACCGCAATTTCGGCTTTGTTCAACAACCAGATTGCCGCCTTTGTCGCCACCTTAGCGCTGTTCCTGGCTCTCTGGCTGCTGAGCCTGCCCGCACACGGCATGGGCAACACCATCTGGCATTATCTGGACTTCAGCCAACACTTCTACGATACCATGGCGCGGGGCATCCTCGACCTGCGCGACATCATCTACTATCTGAGCGTAGTGGCATTCGGCTTGTTCAGCGGCGCTCTCATCATCCAAACCCGGAGGTGGCGCTAATGAAAGGCATCTCGCGTAAACGCATCGCCCCCTACGTGTTAGGGCTGGCAATCATCGCAGCACTGGTCGCCTTCGGTGGTTACGTGGTCTATCACAGTGCGACCGTGCTGGTCAAGGGCAGCCTGGGCGCAGGCATCCTGCTGCTGGCAGTCTATACCTACCTCGCGCCCGAAAAAGTGCAGGAAGCCTTCACCGGGCGCCGCGCTCGCTATGGCAGCAACGCCCTGGTGCTTTTCCTCGCGGTGGTTGGCATCCTGGCTGCCATCAACTACATTGCTTACCAGTTCCCCAAGCGGTGGGACCTGACCGCAGACAAAAGCCACACCCTTGACCAGGTAACGTTAGACACCCTGGCACAACTACCTGCCCCGGTCAAAGCCACCGCGTTCTTCACCCATCGCATGTCGCGCGACGAGGCCCAAACCCTGCTCGACCAATATGCCTTTGCCTCACACGGCAAGTTTTCCTACAAATTCGTTGACCCCGAAGCCCAACCGGCATTAGCACAGCAGGAAGGCATCACCCGCGACGGCACCATTGTGCTACAAATGGGCGACCAGACCGAAAAGGTCACCATCGCGAGCGAAAAGGAAATCACCGGCGCGCTGGTGCGGCTGATGCACCCCAACAAGCAAAAGGTGTACTTCCTCACCGGGCATGGCGAACGCTCACCCAAAGCCTTCGAAAGCACCGGCTATAGCACAGCAAAGAGCGAACTGGAAAACAAAAACTACACCGTCGAAACCCTCAGCCTGCTCAAACACAGCGCCGTACCCGACGATGCCGAAGTGGTGATCATCGCCGACCCCAAGAAGCCCCTCGGCGACGAAGAAATCAAGGCGCTGCAAGACTTCCTCGCCAAAGGCGGCGGCGTGCTGGTGATGCTGGAACCCAACGTGACCCAGGAAACCAACACCGAGCGCCCACTGGTGGCTTTCCTGCAAAACCAGTGGCACCTGGAACTTACCCCCGACCTGGTGATCGACCCGCTTGCCAACCCCGCCACGGTGGTGGTTTCCTACCAGTACGGCGCGCACGAAATCACCACGCCGCTGCAAACCTTAGCAACGATCTTTCCCACCGCCCGCACCGTGGGCGTGCCCGCACCCGTGCCCGACGGCTTCCTGATGACGGCGCTGGTGAAAAGCGAACCCAACGCTTGGGGCGAAACCGATCTCGCCGGCCTGCAAAAACAACAGGTCAACCAGGACAAAGACGACCTGCCCGGCCCCGTCAGCGTGGCCGCAGCCGTGGAAAACAGCAAAACTCACGGGCGGCTGGTGGTCATTGGTGATGCCGACTTCGCCAGCAACGCCTACTACACCGCCTACGGCAACGCCGATTTCTTCCTCAACGCCATCGACTGGCTGAGCAACCAGAAAGAACTCATCCAACTCAACCCCCGCACCCCTACCCAGCGCGTGATGCTTCCGCCGCAGCAAAACACCCTCGGCCTGATCTTGCTGCTGACGGTGTTCGTGTTGCCGGGCAGCGTGCTGCTGGCAGGCATCGCGGTGTGGGTGCGTCGCCGACGCCGCGCATAGGAGGTGCCCTATGATTCGTCGCAGCACACGGTGGGCATTGCTTGCCTTTGTGGTGCTCGCCGCAGTGGCCTATGGCGTGGGGCGCCACAAGCACACTAAGGAAGCCAACATCACCCCGCCGCCGACCACGCCGCCGCTCGTCACCTTCAGCAGCGACGACGTGGTTGGGCTGGAACTCAAAAGCCCCGACCAGAGCATTGTGCTTCAGCGCGACGGCGACCAGTGGAAAGTGTTACAACCCACGCCCCAGGGCAACGAACAGCCCGACCAGGAGCGCATCAGCACCGCGATATTTGGTCTGACCACCCTCGAAACGGTCAACACCATCCCCGCAGGCACCGACCTGGATTCGCTGGGGCTGCTTTCCCCCGCCTACACCATCACGGTGTACCTCAAAAACGGAAAGCAGTGGCAAATCGCCATCGGCAAGGAAACGCCCATCGGCAGCGGCTATTACGCCAAAGCCAATGGCGGGTTGTGGGTGGTGAGTCACTACGCTGTGGATGCGCTGACCGAATTACTTACCAAACCGCCTCTGGTAACACCCATACCAACCAGCACGCCAACGGCCACGCCCACGCCTTCACCATGAGGCAAACGGAACCTCTTCACCACAAAACCAGAGCGGGAGGCGGCTTGTGGCTGCCTCCCGCAAACATTAAAAAATCGTTACAAAATCCGTAACTCATCGTTGGAGACTTGATTTTTGCCATAAAAGGCTGTATGCTGAAAGAGATTTCCCCGCTCATGCGCTAACTACAAAACACGCTCCAGCAACGCTGCCACGAGCGAAGGGAGCAACCATCAATCGTGTGTGGTATAATCGCAGTTTTGGCGCGTACTAGCACAATTGCCCCGCGGGAAGCAATAATTTCAAATGGTATGGAGAACAACACGCCATGATTGAGGACGAACTGTTGCTCGGCAGCATCGAAGAAATCGAAGAGGAATATTCCCCCATTGCCCATCTGGTTGACCTGGGTCGGCAAAAGGGATTCGTCACTTTGGACGACATCCTTCAATTCTTCCCCGAAGCCGAACAAAACGTCGACCAGTTAGAAGAAGCCTTTGCTGCGCTGCTCAGCGCAGGCATTCCTTACGTCGAAGACGATATTGTGGAAACGCCTTCCGATGAAGAAATCATTGAGGCCGAGGAAGAGGAAGAGGATCTTGCCGCCCAGATGGACGAAGAAGATTACCTCGCCAACATCGACACCGACGACATGATTGGCCTCTACCTCAAAGAAGTCGGGCGTATTCCGCTGCTGACCGCCGAAGAGGAAGTCGACCTGGCAAAGCGCATCGAAGCCGGACGCGCCGCGCGGGAAGAACTCGCTCTGGGTGTACGCGACCCGGAGCGCCGCCAGGAACTCCGTTACCTCATCGAAGACGGCTGGCGCGCTCGCGAGCACCTCATCACCGCCAATTCCCGCCTGGTCATCAGCGTGGCGAAGAAGTACATGGGGCGCGGCGTGCCCTTCCTCGATCTGATTCAGGAAGGCAACATCGGCTTGATTCGCGCCATCAAGAAATTCGACTACCGCCGCGGCCACAAATTCAGCACTTACGCCACCTGGTGGATTCGGCAAGCCGTCACCCGCGCCATTGCCGACCAGGGGCGTACCATCCGCGTGCCCGTGCACATGGGCGACCAAATCAACAAACTGCTGCGGGTGCAGCACCACCTGACCCAAAGGCTGGGGCGTAACCCCAACATCAACGAACTCGCCGAAGAACTCGGCGTGCCGCCGAAGAAAGTGGAATACATGCTCAAGGTAGCACGACGTCCGCTCTCGCTGGAAATGCCTACCGACGACGAAGAAGATTCCGTGCTCGGCGATTTCATCGAAGACAAAGACTCCCCCGCCCCCGACGATGCTGCCACCCGCAACCTGCTGCGCGAGCACCTGGAAAGCATCCTCAACCTGCTCCCGCCGCGTGAGGTGCGTATTCTGCAACTGCGCTACGGCCTGCTCGACGGGCAAGCCTACACCCTTGAAGAGGTCGGGCGCAAAATGGGCGTCACCCGCGAACGCGTACGGCAAATCGAAGCCCAGGCGCTCAGCCGCCTGCGGCACCCCAACATCCGTCGCCAGTTGCGGGAATATCTCGGCTGACGTCTTGCGAGCATTCAACAGCCCCTTGTGAACATATCACAAGGGGCTGTTTATTTCCAACCGACGTAACGCTCCACCCCGACAAAGCAAAACCACAAAAAGCACAGAAGTGCTACAGAAACTTGCTTTTAGACGCGGATTTAACACAAAGACGCAGAGAGAGACTCCAAGCCCGCCAAGAAGGACAAGCCGGTGTCCCGCCTTACAACAACGCCCTCATTTTCGAGCGCCCTTCTGTGTTTTCTGTGGTTTTCATCGCGTAATCCGTCGTTTCTCTTTGGGACTGAACAGTTACTGTGCTCTTTGCTTTTTTGCGCTTTAGCGTCGCAAAAATTCGCCTGAGTTCTTTGCGCCTTTGCAGCCTCTTCGCACCTCGGCGCTAATTTCCTGCCTCTTCAGCATACAAGTCACCATAGGCTTCCAGGTTTTCCAACGCAGCAGCAAAATCAGGCGGGTGCGGGGCGGTAAAGGCCAGCGGCGCGCCCGTGACAGGGTGGCGGAACTCAAGGCGGCGGGCATGGAGCGCCAGCCGCTTGATAGGCAGGGGGTGGTCATCTGTGGCTTCGCCGTAAAGCGGGTCGTTCACAATGGGGAAACCCGCGGCGAACAAATGTACCCGCACCTGGTGCCGTCTGCCGGTATACGGGACGGCTTCCATCAAGGCAAACGCGCCGAAACGCCGCAACACCCGCAACGCGGTGCGGGCCTCTTTACCCTGCGGGCCCACCACCGTGCGCTTGCGGCGTCCGCGATTGGGCGTAAGCCGCAAATTTACGTTGTGCCGCTGCCATGCAGGCACGCCAAACACAAGGGCATGGCAGGTTTGGCGAACCTTTCGCGCCTCGAATTGGGCGGTCAAAGCGCGGCGGGCTTCCGGTGTACGCGCCAGAAGCATCACGCCGCTGGCGTCCCTGTCCAGCCGCCGCACCACCCACAAACGCCCCCAAGCGGATTCCAACACGCTGCGAACGTGCGGCAGGTCGGGATTCCAGCCATCGGGCAGGGAAAGCAGCCCGGCAGGCTTGGCAATCACCAGCAGGTAGTCATCAGCAAAAAGCACGTCGGGGGGCAAGTCAGTCTTCACCGTCATTTCTCTTCACAAAGCACAACAACGCGTGCCCGTAGGGCAGGCTAATATCCCGCTCACGAATTGCCCATAATCCGCGTGCCGGGCGAGGCCCCCAGCAGTGCGACGCGCACCCGTTCAGCATCGCGCCCGTCGAAAATCAGCACATCCAGTCCCGGCACGGCCTCCGCCAGTGCCAGCATCTCGCGTACTTTGGCCGCCATGCCACCAGTCACATCAGCAGCCGCTGAGCCTTGCAGCGCGGGCAGCACTGCCGCAAGGTTGGCGGAGGTAATCTCGGGCACAACGCGGGTGCAGGCGGGGTAATCAGCCCACACACCCGCCTCCACCCCAGCAATCAACACCCGCCGGGGGCGCAAACGCGGCGCGAGGAAGGCAAAAATCTCTTCGGTAGAAACAATCACACCGCCACGCCGCGTGTCAAAAACCACATCGCCGTAAGTTACCGGCACCAGTCCAGCCGCCAGCGCGGCTTCCAGTGGGGCAACCTCCCAGCGGCGCAGGGCGCCATCTTCGGCCATCGTCGCTGCCGAAGGCGGGAAAGCCACGGCCGGCACGCCGGCTCCCAGCAGGGCATCCATCACCAGCCGGTTGAGGCGCTGTGCCGCGTGCCAGATGCGCACGAAACGCCGCCAGTCGTCGGCTTCCCGCACGCCGTGGCGAATGTCGCCTTCCTGCGCCGCCCAGTGCCCAAACGAGCCGGAGCCGTGCCCCAAAAGCAGACGCATTTCGGGGCGGGCGCGCCGGGCCGCGGCGATGGGTTCCGCAAGGCCCCGCCGGCGGCCAGGCAGAGGGGTGTAAGGGCGATGCTTGTCAGTAATGAGGGAGCCACCGAGTTTGAGGAAGACCATGCGGGCATTATACCGCGGGCGGCGCAACACCACCCGACCACCTGACTACCCGACTATCCGACCACCTTCTGAGCCGTGCTATAATCGCGCCCATGCTTGAAGAAAGCGCCTTTGAAGAAGCGCCCCTCGACGCCATCGAAGAATCGCCCACCCCCACCGGCGGCAGGCAGATAGCCCGCGCCGCGGGCGTGGTCATGGCGGCCTTCGTGCTCAGCAACCTGGTGGGGCTGGCGCGGCAAATCCTGGTTTCCCAGGCCTTCGGTACTGGCGCAGCCATCGACGCCTTCAACGCCGCCTCGCGCCTGCCCGACCTGCTCTTCAACCTGGTAGCGGGCGGCGCTTTGGGGTCAGCATTCATTCCCGCCTTCACGGGATTTCTCGCCAAAAACCAGCGGGAACGCGCCTGGCATCTGGCCTCGTCCATCGCCAACCTGGTCACCATTACCCTGCTGCTGACCAGCGCCATCGCTTACGCTTTCGCCGCGCCCATCGTGCGGCATGTGCTCGCCCCCGGCTTTTCGCCCGAGCAGCAGGCGCTCACCGTTTCGCTGCTGCGCGTGCTGCTGATTTCGCCGCTGATTTTCGGCCTCAGCGGGCTGGTAATGGGCATCCTGAACGCCCACCAGCGCTTTCTGCTCGCCGCCCTCGCCCCCACCATGTACTGGTTGGGCATGATTTTCGGCGTGTTAGTGTGGGCGCCGCGCTGGGGTATTTACGGGCTGGCCTGGGGTGCGGTGCTGGGCGCGGCGCTGCACCTCGGCGTGCAGGTGCCCGGCCTGCTGAAACTCCCCGGCAAGGTCTACCGCTTCACCCTCGGCCTGCGCGATGCCGCCGTGCGGGAAGTCGGGCGGCTGATGGCGCCGCGGGTGCTGGGCGTTGCCATCGTGCAGTTGAATTTCTGGATTAACGTGGTGCTGGCTTCCTCGCAGCCCAAAGGCAGCCTGACCGCCATTCAGATCGCCTGGGCGGTGATGACCATGCCACAGGTGGTGATTGCCCAATCCATCGCCATCGCCGCCCTGCCGACCTTCTCGGCGCAGGTGGCGCGCGGCGAAATTGCTGCCATGCGCCGCGCCCTCGCGGGAACGCTGCGCGGCGTGGTGCTGCTGGCGCTGCCCGCCACCGTGGGGCTGATTTTGCTCCGCAAGCCGGTGATTGTGCTGCTCTTCCAGCGCGGGGAATTCAATACCCATTCCACCGCGCTGGTCGCCTGGGCGCTGCTGTGGTACACCTTAGGGCTGGTTTCCCACTCGGTGGTGGAAATCGTCTCGCGGGCATTCTATGCCCTGCACGACACCAAAACGCCGGTGCTGGTGGGCAGCGTGGCGATGAGCCTGAATGTGGCATTCAGTTTCGCCTTCGTAGCGCTGTTCAACGCGCTGGGCTGGATGCCCCACGGCGGCCTGGCGTTAGCCAACACCGCCGCCACCACCCTGGAAATGGGCGGACTGCTCTATTTGATGCGCCGCCGCCTGGGCGGGCTGGAAAGCAGCCACCTGACGGCAGGCATTCTGCAGGCCGCCATTGCCAGCACAGTGCTGGGCTTTGCGGTGGAAGCCGCCTGGCGCGCTGCCGCCGCCTTCCCGCTGTGGCTCATGCTGACAGCAACCATCGCAGCCGGCGCGGTGTTCTATGGTTTAACGCTGCTTTTGCTGCGAAACGAGGAAATTTGGGCGTTGCTGCGGGCTGTGCGGCAGCGTGTGGCGCGTCTCTGACATAACCTGCAACTGTTCAGTCCCAAAGAGAAACGACGGATTACGCAGAGAAAACCACGGAAGACACAGAGAAAACGCAGAAAACACAGATTTGAGGTCTCTTTCTGCGCTTTTTGCGTCAAATCCGCGCTCGTCCGTGGGCTATTTCCCAAAGGCTGAACAGTAAAACACAAGAGGCAAACACCATGAGCACGAAAACGCAACGAGAACCCTGGTGGCAACGCCTGGGGCGCTGGGCGCTCAAAATCGGCGGCTGGAAACTGGTGGACAACCGCCCCCCGCACCGCAAGTACATCATCATCGGCGCTTTCCACACCACCAACTGGGATCTGCTCCTCGCCTTGGCGCTGCTTTCCGCTTTGGGTGTTCGCCCGCGATGGATTGGCAAAGACACCCTCTTCCGCGGCCCCTTGGGCCCCGTCATGCGCCTGCTGGGCGGCATTCCGGTGAAACGCGGGGCGCGCCTCAACTTCGTGGGGCAAATGGCCGAGCGCATCAGGCAAGAAGAGGGCGAATTCGTGGTGGTGATTGCACCGGAAGGCACCCGCAAAGCCACCGACCACTGGAAGACCGGTTTTTATCACATGGCACGGGAAGCCGGCGTGCCCATTGCCTTCGGTTTTGGCGATTATCCTTCCAAAACCTGCGGCATCGGGGGCTATCTGGAACCTTCGGGCGACATCGAAGCCGATTTGGAGAAGATACGCGAATTCTACGCCAACGTGCGCGGCTTCCACCCAGAAAACCACGGGGCAATCCGCGTGCGGCAGCGGTAAGGCACAAAGAAACATCAAGCACACAAGGAGCGCTTATGGCAAACCGTAGCAAGCGCAAACGTACAGCCCTCCAAGGGCTGCTTATCCTTCTTGTGCTGGCCGGGCTTTTCCCGGTGCCTGTCACCTGCGGCGCGCCCACAGCAACCTGCATGCCTGCGCCAGACCCGCAGGGCTATGTTTCGGTTTACTACGAGTTGGACTTTAGACAACGTGAGGCGAACTCCAACCCTTGCGGGGTAGGCTGAGCACCTTACCAAACCAATAAACGAGCCGATTTCGGGCTTCAGGAAGTG
>JALVOR010000329.1 GCA_027026295.1 Anaerolineales bacterium
GCATGGGCCATGGCAACCCGTCTGGGCGCACGCGCCCTGCACATGGGCGACATCACCGGTTCACTGGAACCCGGCAAGCGCGCCGACCTCATCCTCATCGACATCAGCCCGTTGCACAACGCCCCCCGCTTCCGCCGCCACCCCGAAGGCATCTACGCCCAACTGGTGTATGCCGCCAAATCCACCGATGTGACCGATGTGATGGTAGAAGGCCAATGGCTGATGCGCAATCACCGCCTGCTCACGGTGGACGAACCTGCCCTGCTGGCGCAAGCCGACGATTACGCCCGCCGTATCGACGCCTTCCTGATTCAGCGCGAGAAGTCGGTGCTTTCCAAACTGCTGGCCATCGAAGGCGCGACCGAAGCCGAAAGTTTCGAAGTGCAACTCAAAGTCAAAGTGGACAACCCGAAGTCCGTGGCCAAAGCCATCGAAACCAATCCCGAACTGGAAATTCTCTACCGGCGGCATTACCGCGAATACGATGTCTATTTCGACTTCGGCGACCCCGAACAGGGCTACCTGCGCTATCGTGAAGACGAGTTCGTGGAACCCGACGGCAGCGTTTCCCGCGTGCGCTATCGCCTCACCCTCATCGGCCCCGCCCACGAAGACGCCTTCCCCGGCGCGGTGCTGCTCAGCCGCAGCCGCTACCTCGCCTCGGCAACCCACAGTTTGCGCTTCTACCGCGAATACTTCCAGCCCGCGGGCGAGCACGTGGTCGAAAAAGACCGCCTGCGCTGGAAGGTGAAGTTCCAGGACACCGAGTTTTTCATCAATGTGGACAACGTCACCAAGCCATCCTTGGGTGCGTTCCTGGAAATCAAGAGCCGCACATGGAGCCGCCGCGACGCGAGGCAAAAAGCAGGCCTCACCGCCGGGCTGCTGCACTTGCTGGGGCTGGAAAACGCCCAGCCGGTGGAAAAAGACTACATCGCCCTGGCCGCTACCGACGCCACCAAGTAACCAACCCTCCCATGACCACTTCCGAACCCTCCCGCCCCTTTCCCTACGTTTCCGTGCTCGCGGTTTCCGTGGGGCACTTCGTCCACGACACTTTTTCGGCGTTCCTCGCCCCGCTGCTGCCGTGGCTAATAGAGAAATTTGCCCTCACCTACACCGAAGCCAGCGCCCTGACGGCGTTCCTGCAAGCGCCGTCCATCCTCAATCCGTTCATCGGCTACATGAGCGAACAAACGCTGCTGCGCTATTTTGCGGCGTTGGCCCCCGGCGCCACGGCCACCGGCATGGTCTTCTTGGGCATCATGCCCGACTACTGGGCATTGGCGGCGCTGCTTTTGATCACCGGTTTCAGCGTGGCCGCGTTCCACGCCACCTCGCCCGCCCTCATCGCCCACCTCGCCCCGGAACGCACCGGCAGGGGCATGAGTTTCTTCATGGCCGGCGGCGAACTGGGGCGGGTGTTAGGCCCCACCTTGGCCATCTGGGCAGTAGGCATGTGGGGGCTGGAAGGGCTGCCGCGGCTGCTGGTGCTGGGCTGGGGCATGTCGCTGCTGCTGTTTTGGCAACTTCGGCGCATCGAAGTCCACGTTGCCCGCCGCCCCCTCGGCGAATTGCTGCCGATTTTGCACCGCCTTGCCGTGCCGCTGACCGCGCTGGTGTTAGGGCGCAGTATGCTGCTGGGCGCGTTTGGCACCTTCTTGCCCACCTTTCTGAGCCAAACCGGCCTCACCAAAGCCGAAAGCGGCCTCGCTTTTGCATGGCTATACGAAGCGTTTGGCGTTATCGGCGCACTGGTCATCGGTTCGCTCAGCGACCGGGTGGGGCGGGTGCCCACTATCGTGGGCGCAATTCTGGTCTCTGCTGCTGCCGCCGCCGGTTTCCTGCTCACCCCCGGCACGGCGCGGCTGGCATGGCTGCCGCTGCTGGGCTTCTCCGCCCTTTCGTTCCAGCCCGTGCTGATGGCGCTGGTGCAGGATTACGCCCCCAACCACCGCGCCACCGCCAACGGCGCTTACCTGGCGCTGAGTTTCATTGCCCGCCCCATCATGGTAATTCCCGTGGGCTTCATCGCCGACCAGTGGGGGCTGGGCACCGCCTTTGGTGTCAGCGCCGCCGTTGCCGTGCTGGCGCTGTTTTCCCTTTGGGGGCTGCAACCGCCCACCCCGGCAAAAGGCTAACCCATGCCCTCCTCCTCGCTGCCGCTGTTCGCCCAGGGTTTGGCCCTGCAAATCGGGCGGCGGCTGGCGCGGCGTTTTGAAGAAGCCCGCAACCACCCCCGCCGCAAAGCCGACCGTTCCCTCGTCACCGACGCCGACCTGGAAGCCGACGAAGCCCTCACCGCCGCGCTGGAAGCCGCTTTCCCCGGCGTGCCGGTGCTGAGCGAGGAACGCGCTACAGCCCTGCCCGCAACCGATGCCGCGTGGGTGCTCGACCCGCTGGATGGCACCACCAATTTCGCCCTCGGGCTGCCCATGTGGGGCGTGCTGCTCGCCTTCGTGGAAAACGGCTTCCCCGCGGTGGGCGTGGCTTATTTTCCGGTGATGGACGAATTGTTCGTGGCAATACGCGGGCAAGGCGCTTTCCGCAACGGGGAAGCCATCCGCACCCGCGGCGTAGATGCCGCCCACGACACCGCTTTTGCCCTGGTTTGCTCCCGCAGCCAGCGGCGTTACCGCCTGCAATGGCCGTGGAAACTGCGCATTCTGGGTTCGGCGGGCTACGATATTGCAATGGTGGCGCGCGGGGTAGCCATCGCGGCGCTGGAAAGTACTACCAAAGTCTGGGATTTGGCTACCCCCGCGTTGCTGCTGAGCGAAGCCGGCGGCCACTGGGAAACCCTCGGCGGCCAGCCGCTCTTCCCGCTGCAAACCGACAGAGATTACAAAACCCTCGATTTTCCCATTCTGGCAGCAGCCTCACCAGACCTGTGGCACACGCTGCGGGCAGGGGTCAAACCCAAAGCAGCCTCCTGAACGCAAAACAGCCCTCGGTTTACTCCCCAGGGCGGTTGTCTCTTCGGCGCGTTGCCGTTCGCGTTCCTGCGGCCGTTCTGGGGCCTCGTGCTCTTCACGTGGCTGGCCTACATGCGGGCGCCCGACCTGACCTGGGGCGCGGCGCGGACGTTCCGCTTCTCC
>JALVOR010000330.1 GCA_027026295.1 Anaerolineales bacterium
ACGAACTGGCGTGAGTTGGCTTGAGGCAAAACAAAGCATCATCCGTCAAGCCTTGCGCCATTATCTCGCCCAGCCCACCATAACCCTCGCAGCAACTGCGTAACTCCTATCACAAAAAACAAAGCAACACCATACCGAATTCAACCTTCTCTGCGTCCCTCTGCGCCTTGGCGTTATCCCTTCCTGGCGGGCTTGGCGTTGTCTTGGCGACCTGAAAATCCGTGCGCATCCGTGAGTACCCGCGTCATCTGTGGTCTATTTTCCCAAGGCTGAAATGCTTCTACAACCTTTGCGTGCATCCCTCATTTTAGCGTTCCTTGCCACAAAATACAAATTCGGGTAAGATAAAAGCGCTACATTCCGTTCTCCGTGCACAAGTGCCGGGGAACCCCTACTCTACCTCAATTCAGGAGGAGAAAGTATGCGCAAAAATCGAAATCTGTATCTACTGTTCGCGTTGCTGATTGTGGTGGCAACGGTGTTGGCTGCATGTGGTTCCAAGGCCACGCCGACGCCTGCACCCGCGGCAACCGAGGCGCCTGCCGCGACGGAAGCCCCTGCGGCTACCGAAGCACCTGCCCCCACCGAAGCGCCCGCCGCGACCGAGGCCCCTCTGGGCACCGCTGAGAACCCCATCATCTGGGTGCTGACGCCTTCCCAGGACACCCAGAAGGTGATGGCCGGGGCTGAACCGATTGCCCAGTACGTCGAAGAAAAGACCGGCATCGTGATCAAGCCCGTTGTTGCTACCGACTATGCTGCCCACATTGAGGCCATGTGCAGTGGTGAAGCCCAGATGGGTGCGCTCAGTACCTTTGCTTACGTTCGCGCCCGCGAAAAGGGCTGTGCCGATGCTGCCCTGGCTTCCGTGCGCTATGGCTCCACTTCCTACGCTGGTCAAATCATTACCCAGCCTGACTCCGGCATTACCAGTCTGGCCGATCTGGCTGGCAAGACCTTCTGCCGCCCTGACCCTGAATCGACCTCGGGTTGGGTGATGCCCAAACTAATGATGCTGGGCGCCGGCATTGACCCCGACAAGGATCTTGCCCAGATCGTTGACACTGGCGGCCACGACGCCACCGTGCTCGCCGTTTACAATGGCGACTGCGACGCTGGCGCCACCTTCCAGGATGCTCGCGTGCTGGTTGCCAAGGATTATCCCGACGTCAACGACAAGGTCGCGGTGATCGCGACTTCCCCGCCCATCCCCAACGACAACATCTCCTTCCGCCCCGACTTCCCGCCGGAACTGCGCGACAAGATCGTGTCTGCATTGCTGACCCTCAACGACAGCGACGACGGCAAGGCAATGCTGAAGGGCTTGTTCTCGTGGCAGGGTTTGGAAAAGGTCGACGATTCCTTCTACGATGGCTTCCGCCAGGCACTGGAAGCCGCCGGCATGAGCATCGAAGACCTGAGCCACTAACACCATTGGCTCTCAGGGCGAGGGAGGTTTGGGCTTCCCTCGCCCTTATTTTTTTATCTCACCGCCTCTTTATCCATGTTGCGAGGGCTTTATGCTGGTTGTGGAACACCTCACAAAAGTTTACGAGGACGGCACCGTCGCGCTCAAGGATGTCAGTTTTACTGTGGACGATGGTGAATTCCTTGTCATCATCGGTTTGAGCGGTTCGGGAAAATCCACCCTTTTGCGGTGTATCAACCGCCTGATCGACCCCACCGAAGGGCGTATTCTGTGGAATGGCGTGGACATCACCCAGGCCAACGAGAACGAAATGCGTCAGATTCGGCGGGAAATCGGCATGATTTTCCAGCATTTCAACCTGGTTGACCGCTCCAGCGTGTTGACCAATGTGCTTACCGGGCGTCTGGGTTATCTGCCTTCGTGGTGGAGTCTGATTAACTATTTCCCGGCAAACGAAAAACGTCGCGCCTTGAGTGCGCTGGAGCGCGTAGGCATTGGCGACAAGGCCCACAACCGCGCCGATGCCTTGAGCGGCGGCCAAAAGCAGCGGGTGGGCATTGCCCGTGCCTTGATGCAGGACCCCAAAATCATTCTGGCCGACGAACCTGTAGCAAGCCTCGACCCGGTGCTGGCGCATTCCATTTTGGGCTACCTGGAAAAACTCAACCAGGAGCAGGATATCACTGTCTTGTGCAGCCTGCACTACCTTGACCTGGTGCAGCGCTATGCCACCAAAGTCATTGGTTTGCGTGATGGCAAACTGGTTTATGAAGGCTCCGGTGAAGACATCCGCAACATCACGGACGCCGAGTTCAAACATATCTACGGTCAGGACGCACAACGCCTGGGCGTTGGCGGGTGATTTCCAAAGCGTTCAAACTGTAAAGGAGGCATCGTGACCGAAGCAAGCCTTCCTACTCCAAAGCAACCTGTTTCCTGGCTCCAGGCCATACTCTCGCTGTTCGTTCCGGGTCTGGGGCAGGCTGTCGGCGGCGCAATCAGCCGCGGCTTCTATATTCTGCTGAGTGTGGTAACGCTGAGCGGCCTTGCTGTGTTTGCCTCGGCGCAGCGCCCGCGTTACCCCGACTACACGTTGAGTTTCCACGCTTACCTGCGTTTGATGGCAGCCTCGGCAGCGTTGCTCGTTTTTCTGTTGGCAATTTACTGGCTGGCGCGGCGCTATGCCCTGCGGGGGGAATTTGCCGATAATGTGGCCAAACCTGCTTTTGTTGCCATCACGGTTGTTGTGTTGGGTATTGCCGCACCTGCGATGCTCAATACCGCCCTCACCCCCGAGGAGCAAAAGCAACTTTTTGCGCTCACGACGTTGTTCACTGCTTTTGTGGTAGTTGCCATTTGGGCGTGGAATGTTTACGACGCTGCCCGCATTCGCGGCAAGGAGCGCGCCCCTGGTTTGACCTCATTTTATCTGTTGCTGATAGTTGGCGTTCTCATTCTTGGCACGCGCATTGTGCAAATTAACCCCGAAAAGGCTATTCGGGAATACAAGGATACCGGTGTCATTCTCAGCCGCATCGTCTGGCCGTGGAAAGTGGCGTTTGACTACAGCGAGTCACAACTCACGGCAGAAGCCAAAATTCAGGCACCGTGCCCGCCGGGTTCCAACCCGCCCCCCGTCAACCAGCCCAAGGAAGGCGAACCG
>JALVOR010000331.1 GCA_027026295.1 Anaerolineales bacterium
GTGCTGCTGCACGACACCGCGCAGGTGGAAGCCGACTTCTACCTGCAAACCCACAGCACCAACCCCCTGCTGCGGGCGGAAACCGTGCGCCGCGCGGTGCAGACCTTCCTTGCCAACACCCCGGCCTACGATTCTCTCTTTGGCGTCACTCGCCTGCAAACCCGCCTTTGGGATGCCTTAGCCCGCCCGGTCAACCACAACCCCGCCATCCTGCTGCGCACGCAAGATCTGCCGCCCATTTACGAGGAAAATTCCTGCATCTACATCTTCACCCGCCGCCTGCTGGAAACCCGCCGCAACCGCATCGGCGAGCGGCCTTTCCTCTTCGAAATTCCCGCCGAAGAAGCGTGGGATATCGACGAGCCGCTGGATTTCGAGATTGCCGAATTCCTGATGCAGAGGCGGGTCGGGTAGTCGTGTAGTCGTTTGGTCGGCTGGTCTATTGGTCGGTTGGCCGCTTCGCCAGGCGCGCCAAGGAGCAAAGTGTTTGGAGTGCGGCATCGTCATGCTGTTTTCCAAAGCGGCGGCTTGTCACTGCACTCCAACAAGGCGAAAACTGTGTTCTCTCTGCCTCGTCGGTGCCCTCTGTGGTTTGCCACAAAAATCGGGCATCAGGGCATCACAACATCAAGGCATCCCTGCATTGGCGTCCATCGGTGCCATCGGTGGATTCCCCTCATTCGCAATTCCTGATTCGTCATTTCCCGGAGCCCCTATGCCTACGATTCTGCTCACCGCCCCCTACATGATCCCCTTCCTCGACCGCTTTCGCCCGGTGTTCGCCCATTACGGGCTGGAAGTGATTGTGCCCGAGGTGAACGAGCGCATGGAAGAAGACGACCTGCTGCGCTACGCGGGGCAGTTCGACGGCACGATTTGCGGCGACGACCGCTACACGGCCCGGGTGCTGGAAGCCTGCGCGCCGCGGCTGAAGGTGATTTCCAAATGGGGCACGGGCATCGATTCCATTGACAAGGCCGCGGCCGAGCGCCTGGGCATTGTGGTCGGCCGCACGCCCAACGCCTTCACCATTCCCGTGGCCGACAGCGTGTTGGGCTACATGCTGGCCTTTGCCCGCAACATCCCGTGGATGGACGCGCACATGAAAGCCGGCCGCTGGGAGAAAATCAACGGCTTTGCCCTTAGCGAAGCGACTTTGGGCGTCATCGGCGTGGGCGACGTGGGCAAGGCAGTGCTGCGCCGCGCCCGCGCCTTCGGGATGCGCCTGCTGGGCAACGACATCGTGGCAGTCGACCACGTCTTCCTCACCGAATACGGCGTGGAGATGGTGCCCTTGGAACGCCTGCTGCAGGAAGCCGACTTCGTCAGCCTGAACTGCGACCTCAACCCCACCAGTTACCACCTCATCAACCGTGAGACCTTAGCGCTGATGAAGCCCACCGCGGTGCTCATCAACACCGCCCGCGGCCCGGTGGTGGACGAGCAGGCGCTCATCGCAGCCCTGCAGAGCGGTAAAATCCGCGGCGCGGCGTTAGACGTGTTCGAAGAAGAGCCGCTGCCCGCCGACAGCCCCCTGAAGGGCATGGAAAACGTCCTTCTTGCGCCTCACAACGCCAATTCCAGCCCCACCGCGTGGGAGCGGGTGCACTGGAACAGCATCCGCAATTTGCTGCAGGGGTTGGGCATTCCCGCGGACGATTTGGGTGAGTGGCAAGAGCGTCTGCAAGCGGCAATGGGAGCGTAGACATGCCCGCAATGGATGCCATACTTCGCGATTGGATTCGCGAGGTGTTTGATCAACACAAGGCGCTTTTGCCCATTGCCGTTCGGCAACGCGCGAAATTCGAGGGATGGCTGAAATTTGAACTGGCCTCCGTTGCAAAGCAACACGGAGCGAGGCAGGTTGAGGTTGAAGTCCCTTATTCCAACGGCACAAAGCGCGCAGATATTGGCTTTGAGTTTGATGGCACGGCGTACTGTGTGGAACTCAAAACACCAAACACGAATTGGCGAATGCCTTCTGTGCCGCTCAACAAGCGCCGTCCAATCACGCGTAACATTGCTGGCATTGTGCGCGATGCGAAGAAACTTACCGAGTGCCCAAAGCAGGGAATTGTCGCCTTTGCGCTTTTCCCCGTGCCCCAGGGCGATGCGCAATGGATAAAGTACCTTCGGCGCATCGCCAAGAATACGGGCATTCTCCTCGCAGAGGAGAAAAACTGTTTTCGTTGGCAAGTAGATTTGCCCTCTGAACAGGGCGAGAAACCGGAAATCGTGGTTTGTACGTTTTTGGTCAACGCCGCGCAGCCGTAGAGAAGAGCACGGGAAAACCCAAGCAAAGAGAGATCTACTGTGTCCTCTTTGCCAATCTGTGTAATCTGTGGTTCCCTCCCCCCTCCGAGGAGTTGTGCAATGAAAGATTTTCTGCTCCGCCGCGCCCAAAAAACGCACGGGCGCGCCCAGCGTTGGCTGGCTCTGGTCGGCAGCGGCGTGCTGTTTTGGGTGATTGTGCCTGCTTTCCTGCTTTGGTTCAGCGGCTGGCTTACCATTTGGGGCAACCTGCCCACCCTGCCGCCCTTTGGATGGCCGTTATGGTTGGGCGCCACGCTGATGCTTGTGGGTTTCCTGCTGGATTTGTGGGTCATTTACTACCAGCACACCGAAGGTCGGGGCACACCTTCCCCCCTGGTGCCCACCCAGCGCCTGGTGCAGGGAGGCCCCTTTGCTTACAGCCGCAACCCCATGTATGTGGGCACGCTGCTTTTTTACGGCGGCCTGGCCCTGGTGGTTGGCCTTTGGGCCATGTTGGCGCTGGTGGTGCTGGGCGCGCTGCTGGTGCACGCCTATGTGGTGCTGGTGGAGGAAAAGGAAATGGCTGCCCGCTTTGGCGAGGAATACAGCGAATACAAGAAGCGGGTGCCGCGCTGGCTGCCGTTGCGGGGGAAGCGTGGCTGAGCAGGTCGTGCTGATTACCGGCGCGGCGGGCGGCATCGGCCGCGCCATTGTGGCGCGCTTCGCTGCTGCGGGCTGGCGTGTCATCGGCTGGGACAAGGCCCCCGCGCCCGCCGACTTCCCCGCGGGCGGCGTCTTTGCCCAGGTCAACCTGGCCGACCCCGCCGCG